>DBGBSM010000366.1:0-54045 GCA_048468815.1 Parabacteroides sp. | reverse complement strand
CGGCTGCTGCGGGTCGTGCCTGCGTTTTCCGTTGAACATTTTCTTTTTCTTCCGGTTCAGTTATAGAATAAAAGATATGATGTATCTTTGTTTCAAAAAATAAAACAAAGATGAGTTGTAGGTCGGCAGAAGTAAATCCTGATTCTGCTTTCGGGCAACTTTATCTGGGTCCTAAATTATACTCGGAAATGAACAACGAATTTCTCCAGACCGAAGAAGCTATCGTAGAAATGCTCAAAACCGTATACGATCCGGAAATACCGGTCAATATATACGACCTGGGACTAATTTACAACGTGGAGTTGGACGACGAAAAAAACGTACGTATCGATATGACGCTTACGGCGCCCAACTGTCCGGCCGCCGACTTTATTCTGGAAGATGTCCGCATGAAGGTGGAAAGCGTGGAGGGGATACGGAACGTGGAGGTAAACCTGGTATTCGAGCCGGAATGGACCAAGGAAATGATGAGCGAAGAAGCCAAGTTGGAATTAGGATTCCTCTAACCCGTTTTTTCTCCGCCTATGAACCGAAAGAAAATTTATTTTGCTTCGGACGCTCACCTGGGCGCCCGGTTTCATCGAGACCCGCTTGCCATTGAAAAAAGATTGGTTCGTTGGTTGGATAGCATCCGCCACGAGGCCGCAGCTGTTTATTTCCTGGGAGATATGTTCGACTATTGGTTCGAATATAAATACGTGGTGCCGAAAGGATTCACCCGTTTCCTGGGAAAAGTGGCGGAAATGGCGGACGCGGGAGTAGAGATGCATTTCTTTATCGGAAACCACGATATCTGGATGTTCGATTACCTGCCGGCCGAAACCGGGGCTATTATCCACCGCGAGCCGCTTACGGCGGACTTACTCGGGAAACGTTTTTTTCTGGCGCACGGCGACGAGGTCGACAACCGTTCGCTTACGTTCCGGTTTCTGCGCGGGTTGTTCCGGAATCCTTTCTGCCAACGGCTGTATGCGGCGATTCATCCGAGGTGGACGATGGGGTTTGCGTACGGTTGGTCGTTACAGAGCCGCCGGTCGGGGCTGCGCGAGCAGGAAGAAACCGGTTCGTACAAAGGGGAAGCCGCCGAGTACCTGGTTTTGTTTGCCAAAGAATATTTGAAATCCCATCCGGATATTCATTTTTTTATTTTCGGACACCGTCACATCATGCTGGATTTGATGCTTTCGCGTACGTCGCGCCTATTGATAGCCGGCGACTGGATGCGCCATTTCTCTTATATCGTATGGGATGGAGAGAACCTTACGATGGAGCAATTCGAAACGGAGGAGTAAACCTTTCTTTTTTATTTGTTGACAGCACTTTTGCCCGTCCAGGTTTGTACTCCTTTTAACAGCAGGAATACCACGACTAACACAAGAATGATAAAGGCCCCGGAAGGTACATACAGGAAATATGACAGGATAAGTCCGAGTACGCATCCGGCGAATCCGATACCGATGGAGCCGAAAATGATTTTCCGGAAATCAGAGGTAAACAGGTTGACGGTCATCTGAGGCAAGGTAAGCAACGACATCAGCAGCATGATTCCCACCAGGCGGATGGAAACGACAATCGTTACGGAAATAAAGAACATCAGCACATATTCTATCGTCTTAACCGGCAACCGTTGCGTTACGGCGAAATCGCCGTCGAACGCTACGTACACGATTTCCCGGTAAAAGAAAGAAAAAAACAAAACGAGCAAACCTACCAGCAGGGCGATCCAGTAAATGTCGCCGTGCGTAATCGTGAGGATATTTCCGAATAAAAACGCCGATAGGTTCGGTGCGTAGCCGGGCGTGAGAAAAATAAAAATTACGCCGATGGCCATGCCTAACGCCCAGAAACCGGCGATAGCCGAATCTTCCCTCACTCCCTGCTTCTTCGACATCCACTCCACCCCGAAGGCCGAGGCTACGGCAAATGCCAATGCCATCACTACGGGGTTCATGTTCAGGTAAAACCCGAGCCCGAGCCCGCCGAACGAAGCATGCGTAATTCCGCCGCTGATAAACACCAGGCGCCGGGCAACGATATACGTGCCGATAATTCCGCAGACAATCGCCGTTAAGAAACTACCCAGCAGGGCATTCTGGAAAAAAACATACTGTAGTAACTCCATCGTCAAGAATGTATACGTCGTTCGCCGACAATTAAAAACGCTTCGTCTTTCAGCTCGTCGGGCAGTTCGATGCCCCGTAATTGCAGGCTGCGTAACCAGCCGGCCACTTCCGTTTCGCGTAACGTGTAGAGCACTTCCCGGAATTCGTTTACGGCCTCCGCCGGGTAACCGTCGGCAGGCATACCCCGGTAGGCATCCAGCTCCTCGTCGTCGTAATATTCGATTTTCTTACTTACCGCCGCCAATAAGCTGTCGCGCTCGCAAACTTCGTGCGCTCCGCAGCAAACCTCCGGTATTTCCTTCGGTTCGGGAATCTCGTCGATTTCTCCCCGTTCCAACTGGCGTTGGAGCTTCCGGTTGCGCAGGTACCCCAGTAATGCGGCTACGATGCCTAATGCAACCAATCCTATGATAATAATCCACATACCCGTTTGTCTCCGTTTTATTTGTTTATCACGAATCCGGCAGCTTCCAAATCGTTCCAGTAGCCGGGATACGATTTGCTTACCACTCCCGGGTTCGCAATCGTGATGCCTTCTTTTCTGGCCAATGCGGCAGGCGCGAATGCCATCGCCATCCGGTGGTCTTCGTACGTTTCGATTACCGGCATGGCTTCCGGCTCGCAACGCTCGCCGTTCCATTCCAGTATGCTGTCGTTGCTGTCGTGAAGCACGTAGCCTAACTTGCGCACTTCCGCTTTCAACGCTTCGATGCGGTCGGTTTCCTTAATCTTCAGCGATTGGAGGCCGGTAAAGCGGAACGGCGTATTAGTTAACACGCACGTTACGACAAAAGTTTGAGCCAAATCGGGCTCGTTCACAAAGTTATAAACCAGCTTGGCGCAAGTATTCCCGTTTCGTTTCAGGCGTACGCCGCGCTCCGTAAAAAGTGTGCTTACCCCTAAGCGGTCGAATAATCCGGCTCCCTGTGCATCACCCTGGAAACTGTTCTTGAACAGCCCCGTCAGTTCGATTTCGGCGTGCCCGGAAAGCAGCATCGTTTCGTACCAGTACGAAGCGGCCGACCAGTCGGATTCTACCGTAAAGCGCACCGGCTTGTATTCTTGCGGCGCTACGCAAATGCTATCGCCGGTCCAGCGGGCGGTAACGCCGTATTGCTCCATCAACCGGAGTGTCAGGTCGATATACGGCCGTGAAATCAACTTTCCTTCCAGATGCAGGCGTAATCCTTTTTCCATCAGCGGCGCAATCATCAGCAACGCCGAAATGTATTGGGAGCTTACGCCGCCGTTCAGGGTAATTTCGCCTCCCTGTAAGGCGCTTCCGAAAATACGTAACGGGGGATACCCTTCTTTTTCCATGTATTCGATGCGGGCGCCGAGCGAATTGAGTGCATCCACCAGCAATTTGATAGGACGCTGTTTCATCCGTTCCGTTCCGGTAATCACCCATTCGCCCACGATTTTCGATAAGAACGCCGTAAGGAAACGCATGGCCGTGCCGGCCGCACGTACGTCGAAGCAAGCGCTATCCGAATTCAGGGCGCGCACCATCACTTCCGTATCGTCGCAGTCGGATAAATTTTGTATTTCGTACGGGCTGTAACTCAAGGCGTTCAGGATTAACGCCCGGTTGCTGATGCTTTTGGAGGCGGGTAGCCTGACGGTGGTGCGGAGCCGGTCGGGTGCCGTGATTAGGTAGTTCATAAGGAATATCTCTTTATTTCGATTCGCAAAGGTACGCCGAAAATCAGGATGAACCAATAAAAAAGCGCGGGTACCCGGTTATTGTTTCCAGAAACCGGGCAATAACAACGTGATTACGGTAAATATTTCCAGGCGCCCGGTCATCATGATAAACGCGAGAACCCATTTCGCATAATCCGGCATCCAGGCGTAGTTATCCACAGGCCCCACGTTTCCCAGTCCGGGCCCGGTATTACTCATGGCCGATACCACGGCGCCCAGCGAATCTTCGAAAGCGATTCCCCCCGCCATCAGCGCCAGGTTGCCCGCAACGATAATGCCGAAATACACGAAAGCGAAGGCCAGTACCCGCTGTACCAGGTCGACCGATAACGCTTGCCCGTTTACCCGGACGGGAATAACGGCATGCGGATGGGTCTGCTTCTTAAACTGGTTCAGCATATTCTTGGTAAGAATTACGAAACGTCCCATTTTCAATCCGCCGCAGGTAGAGCCTGCGCACCCGCAAATCACCATCAGCACCAAGGCGATCATCCAGAAAAACGCGCCCCACGGATTGTAGTCGGCCGTAGCGTATCCGGTAGTGGAAACCAGCGTTACCACCTGGAAGGCACCTTTGCGCAACGCCATGAAAAAATCGGGCTCCAGGCGTTTCCATACCAACCAACCCGTTACTACTACGATAGCTCCTAACACGAAAAAGAAGAACCAGCGCAATTCCTCGTTGTTGAAAAACTTTTTGTATTTCCCTTGTATAACGAAATACATCAAGGTAAAGTTAATCGAGCCGATAAACATAAATACCATCAGGGTGTAGTCGAGGTAAGCCGAGTTCCAGTAAGCGATACTGGCGTTCTTAGTAGAATAGCCCCCCGTAGAAAGGCAAGTGAGTGAGTGACATACCGCATCGAACAAGTTCATCGGTCCCATCCACAGCAACACGGCCAATACGGAAGTAAGCACTACATAGATACCCCATAGCCGTTTGGCTACCTGGGTTACCCGGGGCCGGAAGCGGTCGTGGGTAATACCGGGCGTCTCGGCGTCGAAAAGCTGCGAGGCGCCCACTCCGAAAAGCGGAAGCAAGGCGATGGTAAATACAATCATCCCGATACCGCCTTCCCATTGCGTGAGGCTTCGCCAGAACAGGATTCCGTGAGGGAGCGCCTCTATGTCGGTAAGAATCGTAGAGCCGGTAGTCGTAAATCCCGACATCGTTTCGAAATAAGCGTCTACTATTTTCGGAATGTAACCGCCTAAATAATACGGCAGCATACCGTAAAACGAAAACAAAATCCAGGTAAGCGTAACCGTAAGCATCCCTTCCCGGCGGCCGGCCGTGCTTTCGTTGGCTTTCAACCCGGCTAAATATAACAACAGCCCGCTGCCGAACATAAGGCCGCTCGACAGCAAGAGCGGATATACGTCGTCACCCCCGTAAATAACGGCCACCACTACCGCACTCAGCATAAACAGGGTTTCGAGCATCAGCATCGACCCCAGCATCTTCACAATGAACCGCACATTCAACTGAAACATTTCCCCGGCAAGTTTAATTAAAATAATCTTCCAGTTTCCGCATGGCCGAGTCGAGGCAGAATACCATCACATGGTCGTACGGCTGGATAACCGTATCCCCCTTTACCATAATCGGCTCGCCGTTCCGGAGCAAGCCGCCCAGCGTCATGTCTTTCGGCAGCTTCAAATCCTTTACCGGCTTTTTCGTAATTTTCGAATCCGGACGTGCCACCAGTTCGGCCACTTCGGCGTCGGCAAAGGTGAGGCACTTTACGTTGGTAACGTCCGCATCCAGCAAGAACTGGTAAATGTAGCTGGCGGCAATCAGCTTTTTGTTGATAATCGTGCCGATGTCCATTTTCTCCGCCAACGGAACGTAGTCGAGATTCTCCACGTTGGCAATGGTTTTGTATACGCCGAACCGTTTGGCCGCCATGCAAGCCAATATATTCGTACTCGAGTTTTCGGTTACGGCGATAAAGGCGTCGGTATCTTTGATACCTTCCTGAATAAGCAAATCGGTATCGCGGGCATCCCCGTTAATTACCAGTACGTTGCCGGGTACCTTTTCGGCAATCTGGAAACTTTTGTCTTTATCGGTTTCGATAATCTTAATCCGGATATTGCTCGGCAAATACTGGGACGCGCGGATGCCGATGCGGCTGCCGCCCATAATCACCACTTTCTTCATTTCCGGGTTCCGCTTACCGGCATACCGCTGTACGTCTTCCACGTGCTCGCGGGTCGTGGTGAAAAAGAGGATGTCGCCCGCTTCGACGAGGTCGGTACCGTTCGGAATAATCGTGTCGTTGTTCCGTTTGATGGCTACGATATGGTATAACTTCTTGTCGTTTACCAAATCCATCAGGCGCGTATCCACGATAGGCGCGTTTTCACGCACTTTTACGCCGATCAGAATCAACGCTCCCCCGAACAATTCCCAGTACTGGCGCGACCACGGCCGTTTGATGGCCGATACGATTTCCTTGGCCGCCAGCATTTCGGGATAAATCATCGTATTGATGCCCAGTTTCTCGAAAAACACCTTGTTTTTAGGTAACAAGTATTCGTAGTTGTTGATGCGGGCGAATGTTTTTTTCGCTCCCAGGTTCGCAGCCAACATGCAGGCGGTGAGGTTCGTAGTTTCTTCGGGCGTAACGCTCACGAATAAATCGGCATGTTTGATGCCGGCTTCTTCCAGGTCGCGCAACGAAGTGGGGTTGCCTACTGTCGATAAAATTTCCATATACGAGTTCGCGAACTTCAGCCGTTCTTCGCTGGGATCCATCAAAACGATATCTTGCTTCTCCTGCGCCATCAGCTTGGCCAAATGGGTGCCCACTTCCCCGGCGCCGGCAATAATAATCTTCATACACTACTAATTAAAGCCCAAATCGGTTTTTCTTATTCAATCGCTGGCGCTTGTTCCGATAGCCAACCACGGAGCGTACGGGCGATTCCTTCGCCGTCCATTCCGCATTGCCTGTATAAATCGGGAATAGAGCCGTGCTCAATAAATGCATCCGGCACCCCGATGCGTTTTACCTGCGGGGTGTATCCGTTATCGGCCATAAACTCGAGTACGGCGCTTCCCATACCTCCGTTTATCACTCCGTTTTCTACGGTAACTATTTTTTTATATTTTTTCGCTACTTCGTGCAAGAGCGCTTCGTCGAGCGGTTTCAGGAAAATCATATCGTAATGAGCTACCGAGAAGCCGTCCGCCTCGAGGAGCCGGAGCGCTTTTTTTACTTCGTACCCGATGGAGCCGATCGACAGAACGGCCGCGTCTTTGCCTTCGGCAAGTTGTCGCCCTTTCCCTACCGGCAATTCCTGCATTTCGTTGCGCCAATCTTTTAGCTCGCCTTTCCCGCGGGGATAACGAATTACGAACGGCCCCCCTTCCCGGTTCTTGTAAGCCGTGAACATGAGGTTCCGCAAGGCATGCTCGTTCAGCGGGGAAGCAATCGTGAGGTTCGGTATGCACCGTAAGGCGGCCATGTCGAATACGCCGTGGTGCGTAACCCCGTCTTCGCCCACCAATCCGGCCCGGTCGAGACACAGAATGAGCGGAAGCCGCTGAATGGCCACATCGTGAATTACCTGGTCGTAGGCCCGTTGCAGGAAAGATGAATACACGTTGCAAAACGGAATAAGCCCTTCTTTGGCCATGCCGGCCGAAAAGGTTACCGCATGCGCTTCGGCGATGCCTACGTCGAATGTGCGTTCCGGAAATTCCTTCATCATATAAATCATCGAGCAGCCGGTAGGCATTGCGGGCGTTACGCCCACTATCCGTTCGTCGCGTCCGGCCAACTCTACCAGCGTATGCCCGAACACATCCTGATATAGTTGCGGCTCGTCGAGGTTATGCACGATAATCCGCTTGCCCGTTTCCTTGTTGAAGCGGCCGGGTGCATGCCACTCGGTAGCCGAATCCTCGGCCGGCTGGAAGCCTTTTCCCTTTTTGGTGCGGATATGCAGCAGTTTCGGTCCCTTCATATCCTTGATGTCGTTCAGCACCTTTACCAGGTATTTTACGTCGTGCCCGTCTACCGGGCCGAAATACCGGATGCTGAACCCTTCGAACAAATTATGTTGCTTGGTAAGCAACGCCTTCAGGCTGTTATTGAAACGCAGGATACTGCCCCGCAATTCGTCGGTGATGATGTTGAGTTTCCGGAAGCCGCGGTATACGTCGTACCGCATCTTGTTGTAAGCCTGCGACGTAGTAATATCCACTAAATACTGGCTCAACGCACCGACGCTGTGGTCGATGGCCATATTGTTGTCGTTCAGGATAATCAACAGGTTGTTGGGGTTGGAAGAAGCGTTGTTCAGCCCTTCGAAAGCCAGGCCGCCCGTCATGGCGCCGTCGCCTATCACGGCGATTACGTGCCGGTTTTCTTCTTTCTTCAGCGAAGAAGCCACCGACATGCCCAACGCAGCCGAAATGGAATTGGAAGCGTGGCCGGCGATGAATGCGTCGTACTCGCTCTCGGCCGGATTCGGAAACCCGCTGATACCCCCGTATCTGCGTAACGTATGGAACGATTCGCGCCGCCCTGTCAGTATCTTGTGGCCGTAAGCCTGATGCCCTACGTCCCAAACGATCCGGTCGGCCGGCGTATCGAATACGTAATGCAAGGCCACCGTTAATTCTACGGTGCCCAGGCTCGCCCCCAGATGACCGGGGTTTTCGGATAACACATCTATAATATAGCGACGCAGTTCCGCACATACTTCGTCCAGCTTCTCCGGCTCCAACTTGCGTAAATCGGCCGGAAAATTCAACTGGTTCAATACATGCTTTTCCTCGGTTTCTGCCATTTCTGGTAATTTTTTGAAGCGAAGATAACGTAAGCCGCGGCAAAAGCCAAGCCGGTTTTGTTGCGCCGGAGTGCCGCGTGTCTTCGATTCTTTAGTTTGCAAAAGTAAGGAAATAAGCGCATATAATACAAGTTTGTTCCGTCAATTATCCTGTATTCTTCCGAATTCCCTTTGCGGGGAGGCATGAACGGCAGTGTATTTATTTATTCCCTTTTGCCTGTTTTTACCGGGAGAAATTCTATTTTTGCCGTAAGGAAACCCGCTTTTGCGAGTCGAAACCGGGCGTGTGCGGATGCTTTTTTCCGGAGGATTTGTCCGGCGCGTTCCGAACCGTCTCTTTTGCGCGGAAAGCGCCTCTTATTATTATTGTATATACGTATGGAACTTATCACCCGTATCGACCTTCCGGCGCCGCCGTTTACACTGGCCTACTCCGACCGGCTTTTGCTGTTGGGGTCGTGTTTCGCCGAGAATATCGGACTGAAGTTGCACCGGTATAAATTCCGGAGCGATACCAACCCGTTCGGCACCCTTTACAATCCTTGTTCCATCGCCTCCGCCGTGAGGATATTGAAAAGCGATAAACTCTATACGCCGGCCGACTTGTTTTACCATAACGGGCAGTTTCACAGTTTCGACCATCATAGCCGCTTTTCTTCGGTTTCGGAGCAAACCTGCCTGGATGCGATTAACCGGCGGCTTGCCGAGAGCCGCGCCAACCTGCCGGCTACCCGCGTAACGATTATCACGTTAGGTACCGCTTTCGTTTACCGGCTGAAAGAATCCGGCCGTATCGTCGCCAATTGCCATAAACTGCCCGAAAGGCAATTCGACCGTTACCGGCTCGAAACGGCCGGAATTGCGGAAGCCTTGCGAACCGTATGCCGCGAGCTGTGGGAAATACAGCCCGGCATGCGATTTATTTTTACGGTAAGCCCTATCCGGCACTGGCGCGACGGCGCCCACGAAAACCAGTTGAGTAAAGCCGCTTTGCTGCTGGCCGTGGATGCCCTGGTAAAGGAATACCCGGATTCGGTGGCCTACTTCCCGGCGTACGAGCTGATGATGGACGAATTGCGCGATTACCGGTTTTACGCCGATGATATGGTACATCCCTCGGCATTGGCCATAGCGTATATCTGGGAGCGGTTCGTTTCGGGCTACGTTTCCCCTTCGTCGCAGGAGGCGATGAAAGAATGGGATAAAATAGCCCGGGCGCTCGAACACCGACCGTTCGACGAGCACAGCGAAGCGTACCGAAAATTTATCGTCCAAACTTTGTTAAAGATGGAACGAATTACACAGAAATTCCCTTCCTTTGATATTCGAAATGAAATAGATATGTTGAAGTCTAAACTGAATTGACACGATGGAATATACGATAAAAGAGATAGCCGGCATTACCGGCGCCGCTTGCCCGAAAATAAAAGACACTACGATCAGCATCTTATTAACCGACAGCCGCTCGCTTTCTTTCCCCGAACAAAGCCTTTTCTTCGCCCTGAAAACGAAAACGAACGACGGCCATAAATACATATCCGAGCTTTACAGGCTGCGTGTGCGCAATTTCGTGGTAAGCGAAATGCGTCCGGAGTTCGAGCGGATGCGCGATGCGAACTTCCTGGTGGTGAAAGATTGCCTGCGCGCCTTGCAGCAGTTGGCCGCTTTCCACCGGAAGCGGTTCAACATTCCGGTAATCGGGATTACGGGCAGCAACGGAAAAACCGTGGTAAAAGAGTTTCTGTACCAGTTGTTGCACGGCGAGTTCAATATCGTGCGTTCGCCCCGGAGCTACAATTCGCAACTGGGCGTACCCCTTTCGGTATGGCAGATGTCGAACAAAAATACGCTGGGTATTTTCGAAGCGGGTATTTCGCAGCCCGACGAAATGGAGCGCCTGCAACCCATTATCGCTCCTACCATCGGGATTATTACCAACATCGGCGAGGCGCACCAGGAAAACTTTATCTCGGTAAAGCAGAAATTGCAGGAGAAGCTGATGTTGTTCAAAGATTGCGAGGCCATTATTTACGACGGCGACGATACGGTGGTGGCCAACAGCATCGAAGCGGCTTGCCTGTCGCATAAGGCCATCGCCTGGAGCCGTACCGACTCGGAGGCACCCTTGTTTATCTCGTCTATCGAGAAGCTGGCGCATCAGTCGATTATCCGGTGTACCACCCTCGGATACGACCGTTTTATTACCATCCCCTTTACCGACGACGCTTCCATCGAGAACGTGCTGCATTGCATCGCGTTGATGCTGTACCTGAAGCCCACCAGCGTAAACAACGAGGCCCGTTTTACGAAACTGGAGCCGGTAGCCATGCGGCTCGACGTAAAGCAGGGTATAAACGACTGCCTGCTGATAAACGATACGTACAACTCCGACATCAACTCGCTCGACATCGCCCTCGATTTCCAGCAAAGCCGCATGGTGGCCCGCGAAATGAAGCGGACGCTTATCCTGTCGGACATCCTCCAGTCGGGTACCCTTCCGAAGAGCTTGTACAAGAAAGTGGCCGACATGGTGCAACGGCGCCGGGTCGACCGCATCATCGGCATCGGCAAGGAAATGAGTGCATACGGCGATGCTTTCACCACGGCCGAAAAGGAATTTTATACCACCACGGCCGAATTTATCAACTCGCCTTCTTTTAAGAACTTCCGGAACGAACTGATTTTGATAAAAGGCTCGCGTCATTTCCACTTCGAGCAGATATCCGATTTGTTAGAGAAGAAGGTACACGAAACGATTCTCGAAGTAAACCTGGATGCGGTGGTACATAATTTCAATTATTACCGTTCCAAGCTGAAACCCGAAACCAAGATGGTGTGCATGGTAAAAGCGTTCGGCTACGGAGCCGGTTCGTACGAACTGGCGAAAACGCTTCAGGAGCACCGGTGCGATTACCTGGCCGTAGCCGTGGCCGACGAAGGTGCCGAGCTGCGGAAAGAAGGCATTACCATCCCGATTATCGTAATGAATCCCGAGTTCAGCAGTTTCAATATGCTGTTCGAGCACCGGCTGGAGCCGGAAGTATATAATTTCCGGCTGCTCGACGCTTTTGTAAGGGAAACGGAAAAGCGGGGCATCACTTCGTATCCCATTCACGTAAAAATCGATACCGGGATGCACCG
The DNA here is from genome assembly GCA_048468815.1 of Parabacteroides sp. Classification (GTDB taxonomy): domain Bacteria; phylum Bacteroidota; class Bacteroidia; order Bacteroidales; family Tannerellaceae; genus Parabacteroides_B. The sequence goes on along the minus strand of DBGBSM010000366.1, from coordinate 42,268 downwards.
GTTGGGTTTTACTCCGGAAGAGATACCGGAGCTTTGCCGGCGTATCAAGAGCCAGAGCGGAGTGATAATCCGGTCGGCTTTTTCGCACCTGGCGGGCAGCGATTCGGCGGAGTTCGACGATTTTACCTTACAGCAAATCGAAACGTTTACCCGGGCGGCCGAGGCATTGGAGCAGGGATGCGAGTACAAGGTAATCCGGCATATCCTCAACTCGGCGGGCATCGAGCGGTTCGCGCAGTACCAGCAGGATATGGTACGGCTCGGCATCGGCTTGTACGGCATCAGCGCCTCGGGGCAGAAAGGGTTGCATAACGTGAGTACGCTGAAAACCACGATACTGCAAATCCGCGACGTGCCGGCCGGCGATACCGTAGGGTACAGCCGTCGGGGATGCGTTACCCGTGACTCGCGTATCGCCATCATCCCCATCGGGTATGCCGACGGGTTCGACCGTCATTTCGGTTGCGGTGTGGGAGAGGTGCTGGTGCGTGGCCGGCGTTGCCCCGTCGTAGGCAATGTTTGCATGGATACGTGCATGATCGATGTAACCGGAACGGATGCCAACGAAGGCGACCCGGTGATTATTTTCGGCGAGGAACTGCCTGTAACGGAGCTGGCCGACAAGCTCGGAACCATTCCGTACGAGGTGTTCACCTCCGTGTCGCCGCGCGTAAAAAGAGTTTATTTCAGGGAATAAGCTTGCCGTGTTGCACATTTTATGTACTTTTGTGCCGTATTATAAAAGATATTGGTATGAGTCATAATTTATTGAAAGGCAAGCGGGGCATCATTTTCGGTGCGCTCAACGATATGTCGATTGCCTGGAAAGTAGCTGAAAAAGCGGTAGAGGAAGGAGCAACCATCACCTTGTCGAACACGCCCATCGCCGTGCGTATGGGGCAGATCGACGAACTGGCGAATAAATTGCATGCGGAAGTGATTCCGGCCGATGCTACCAGCGTGGAAGACCTCGAAAACGTATTCGCCCGCTCTATGGAAGTGTTGGGCGGCAAAATCGATTTTGTACTCCATTCGATAGGTATGTCGCCGAACGTACGGAAAAAACGGACGTACGACGACCTCGACTACGGCATGTTGGACAAAACGCTGGATATTTCCGCCCTTTCGTTCCATAAGATGTTGCAGGTGGCCAAAAAACAGGATGCTATTTCCGAAGGCGGCTCGGTACTCGCCCTTTCTTACGTGGCGGCCCAACGTACTTTTTTCGGTTACAACGACATGGCTGATGCCAAAGCGTTACTGGAGTCGATCGCCCGGAGTTTCGGGTACATTTACGGTCGCGAAAAGGGGGTGCGCATCAACACCGTTTCCCAGTCGCCTACCCTGACAACGGCCGGAAGCGGCGTAAAGGGCATGGAAAACCTGATGGATTTCTCGAACAAGATGTCGCCGCTCGGAAACGCTTCGGCCGACGAATGTGCGGATTACTGTATCGTCATGTTCTCCGACTTAACCAAGAAGGTAACGATGCAGAACTTATTCCATGACGGCGGTTTCTCGAGCATGGGTATGAGCCTGCGTGCTATGAACCAGTACAGCAAGGGCTTAGAGGAATATACCGACGAGAACGGACATATTATTTACGGATAACCGGGGAGCGCCCTTTTCCGCTCCATAGCCGCTCGGGCACCGGCTCGGCGCATAAGCGCCGAGAAGAGGTGATAGCTTATTGCTCATGGGGTTCCACGCGATGGGGCGGGTGTTTTTTATGTGCTCCGCTTGATAGGACGCGAAAAAATAACTAACCAAAAATATTTTGACAGTTGTCAAAAGAACTTTTCATAACTGTCAAAAGAACTTTTCATGATTGTCGCAAGAACTTTTGACAGCTGTCAAAAGTTCTTTTTATAGTTATCGAACTATTTTTTGTACGTTATAACCGGTTTTTTACCGCATCGAACAACGCCGGCCGTTTCGTATGAGGGCCAGGGAGCGGAGGATGCTTGTAAATTGAACACAGAGACACAGAGGCACAGAGCATTCAGCGAGAAGAGCATGCGCCTCTCATCGGACTCGTGCAACCGCATCTTGCCGCATCCTGAAATGCGCCAGCCTTTTCGTTGGAACGGTAGTTTTATAATACCGTCCACTATGTAGGGCCTCTTGGCGTCTCAGCAAGCCGCTTCCTACGTGACCCTGAAAAGCACCGGCCACTTCGTATGGGACCCCAGGGCCTCAGTGAGCGAGCGTAAAGAAAATGGTACGGAGCGAACGCCCGGAAGGCCACGCTGTTTGAGGGAGCGTAGCGAGCGAGTTCGGGGCCTTCAGTGAGTGGAGTGCCATTTTTAGCGAGTGAGCGTTAGCCCTTGAACTTTTTTTGCTTCGTTTTTTTCTTTCAAGAGAAAAAAATGAAGACCCGCCGTGGTAACGGCCTAAACCGGCCGGTAGGAAGAAAAGCCTGCCTTCGCAAAGAAAGCCTTTTCTACCTTTGTTTCTTTCAGTGGAAAGAAACAAAGCCGTCGGCAGACGCCCTCGCGGCGAGCGAATTTAATTTATCCCAACATCATGTTACTGAAAATTTATCCGGAAAACCCCAACCAGCGCGACATACTCAAAGCAGTGGAAGCGCTTCGCGACGGCGCCCTCGTTATTTATCCCACCGATACCGTATACGCTATCGGCTGCGATGCCTTGAACGTGCGCGCCGTAGAAAAGATCTGCCGGCTCAAGGGTATCAACCCGAAGAAAACCGACCTCTCGATTATCTGCTACGACCTGAGTAACCTCAGCGAATACGCCAAGGTGAGCAATGCCGCCTTCAAACTGATGAAGAAAAACCTGCCCGGCCCGTTTACCTTTATCCTGCCTACCTCCTCCGAGCTTCCCAAGATTTATAAAAACCGCAAAGAAGTAGGCATCCGCGTACCCGACAACGCCATTATCCGCGAAATAGTAAAAGAATTAGGCAACCCCGTACTCACCACCTCCCTTCACGACGAAGGCGACGGGATAGAATATTTTACCGATCCGGAACTGATTCACGAAAAATACGAGCACGCTGTCGCGTACGTTATCGACGGCGGATACGGCGATACCGAAGGCTCCACGGTTGTGGATTGCACGGCCGAGCCTTTCGAGGTAGTACGCCAGGGAAAAGGAGAGCTGCTCCTTTGATTTTCTTCTCCTGTAGCGATATGTTAGTAACATGTTAGCCAAAAAAACGTACCGGTTCCTCCTATTTTCCGTATGTTTGCAGCCGAATTACTTTATACTATCGGCAAGCAACCCTGGATTATCGATGTGGTGAGTTACCGTGTGCGAGCCGTTTTCGTACCGGTTAACCGGAAAAGATTGTCGGTTATCCCGCCAGCCCTGTCCGCATCCTTAGCTCCGGCAAGCGAGAAAGGACAGGCTGGCAACAGGTTGGTTTAGGGAAAAGGCATCGGGTTTAATTGCAAATATCCTACAGATGAATTCCACTTCTTACCTCAGTATCCTGCTGATCGCCGTGGCGAGTATGCTTACGGCCGCCACCGTGCTGGCGATTCTTCCGGTAACGAGCAACGACTTGCTGTTGGGTAAACGCTGCTGGTTGCATTTATCCCTGCTGTTTATGGGAGGAAGCCTGTTGTTCGCCGCCCTGGTCTATCGTAAAAACCTCGCTTTCCGCCTGTCGGTTACCGACTTGCTTCTGGTACTGTTGGCGCTGGTTACCGGTGTTATTTACGAATGGAACATCGACGCCTCCGAGAAATTTCCGCTTTGCCTGCAATTACTTTTGTTGTGGTTTATGCTCCGTACCGGCTTATCCATGTTTCCGGAGTTGGGCATTTTCTTTATCTCCATCCTGCTTTGCCTGGGATGCATCGAAGCGTTGCTGGGCATTATCCAGTTTTTCCACCTGGCGGAAGAAAAGCACTTTTTGTCGCACCTAACCGGCTCGTTTATCAACTCGGATTCCTACGGAGGATACCTGGCCATGCTCTTGCCCGTAAGTCTTTACTGGGTACTCCGGTACGGTTCGTGCCGGAAAACCGATTGTCTCGATATTCGCACCCTTCTTTTTTACAGTGCGTTACCCACGCTCATGCTCATTATGGTGATTCTCCCGGCCGTGATCAGCCTTACTACCTGGCTGGCCGCTATCTTTCCGTGTATATGGATTGCCTGGAAATGTTTCTCCTGGGGTAAGTTGATGAAAAAAATGAAACGCAGCCACAGCGTAGCCTTTACTTATGCGCTGCTGGTCGTCGCAGTAGCCGTGTTTATTACGTTTTCCGGCATTTACATTTCCCATACCGTCGAAGGCGACATGCGGCTCTTCCGGTACCAGCCCACCTTTAGCCTGCATCCGGAAGACGTGCTCGAAATAACCCCTCTTACGTATTTTACCGAAATCACCCGCGTAGTACATTTGCCTGACGGACATAGCGAAATTAATATTCTTACGTTGGTATTGGTGGTGGCTATCTTATGCAGTTGCTTTTATTCCGCTTATAAGAAAGGCATGGCCGATGTTTGCGGAGCCTTGATAGCCGCCCTTATTTACACCGTATTTTCCTTTCCCCTGTTGCGGGCTCCTTTTTTGGTAACGCTTACCTTTATCGGCGTTATCAGTACGGTGCCGGCAAAGACGAACCGGCCGGTCGTTTCTTCCGGGAGTAAAACGACCGGCCGGCTTATGAATTTCCGGAACGACTTGTTTCCCTTTTGGGTAAACAAGAGCGGAACCGTTTTATTGATTGCCTTTTTGCTGGCGGGCAGCCATTGGCTTTTGTTCCGGCAGAAAGAAGTGTATGCTTTTTACAGAAAATGGATAGAAGAAACCGCGCAGACCCGGTACGAGTGGGAAGTGCCCGCTAAAAAAACTTCGGTACGGGAAGCGCCGGCTACTTTTCCGGTATTTCCGGAAAGGTAGCCGGTAGAAGAATACAAACAGGGAAAGCGCGGCATTTACCGCAGGCACTCGGCGGTAACCGACCGGCTTTCGTCTGTTTTTTCTTATTCCGTTTCTTCCATCACAATCCGGAAACCCACCTGAAAAGGACGTTGCCAAGGATAGTAAGCCTTACGCACCGCTGCCGTCGCCTGTCGGGGCCGCTCTATCCACGAGCCGCCGCGAACCACCTTTTTCTCTATCCTGTCGGCCGGCCGTTTACCGAGCGGATACGGTTGCGCGTCCGACGAGGTCCATTCGGCCACGTTACCGTGCATATCGTACAAGCCCCACGGATTGGGGCGGTAGGCTGCCGGGCTTCCGGCAATCAGGCGTCCGTCGGTTACTTCTTTCACTTTCGGCTGGTAATCCCAGAAGGCGCGCATCGGGTTGGTTGCCGACATCGGAACCGGGTTTACGCCTTGTACGGCCAGGTCTGCCAGCGTGCTGTCGGCCAGGTTCTCGTATGCGCCGAAATCAGCTTCGGTACCGCCGTACCAGAACGGTTCGCCCGAGCCGGCGCGGGCCGCCCATTCCCATTGGGTTTCGGTAGGCAGCGCGATGCGGCACTCGTGCTTTTCGCCGAGCGCCAGGCAGAAAGCGTTCGCTTCGTCCCAGCTTACCCGGATAACCGGTTGTTCCGGGCGATTGGCCGGATAGCCGGGCGTGGTATGGTCTTTCCAGCGCTGACCGATATACCGGCTGTCGTGTTCCGGAAATAAGGCGTTGAACTGTTCGTTTGTAATTTCGGTGGCGCTCATCCAGAATCCTTTCTTTACTTCTGCGGCGAATGCGGGCGAAGCCGACGGGTCGGCGTTATCTCCCATCACGAATTTTCCGGCGGGAATCCAAACTAATTCGATGGTAAGGCCGGGCGCTACCGTCAGTGTCCGCGAGGAGCGGCCGTTTTGTTTCTGTTTGGCTGCGTCCGCATCGAAAGGAAATCCTTTTACCCGGGGGGTAGCCGGCCGCTTCGGGGCCGGTGCCGGTGTGGAGGTTGCGGTATTTTCGCCGGCATGCGTTTTCAGCCAGGCGGCATAATCGGCTATTTCCTTTTGCCAGTCTACTTTTACCCCGCTGTACTTTTCAGCCAGTTCCATCCGGCGCTGTACCTGGCAGGCGGGCGCCTCTTTTTTCAGGTCGAGTTGGGTAAAGGCGCCGAAATACGGCACGTTCAGGTCGATCCAGGTATACAACGTGCGCCGGTCGGCATCCGGCAGGGTAACGCCGTGGTGGCCGTTTTCCAACAGCCGTATCAATTCGCTGTTGTTTACATAATATTCGTAGGGTTTCAATACGCGGATGTCGGCCTCGGGGCCTTGCCGGTACACGTACGGATGCAGGTCGAGGTAACTTTGGTCGAAATGCCGCTCTATTTTGGTGGCGATGCCCCGTTTGTATACTACCATCCGGTCTTTCCGGAAGTCGGGAATGTCTTTTTCGCCGTTGTGGCACGATACACAGTGGCGGTCGAGCACCGGTTGCACTTCCAGCCGGAACGTAAACGGCCGTACGCCGCCTTCGGGCTGTTGTAACCTATGCGGCGTAATCTGCGAAGCCATCGTGCGCTTGGGAATCGGAATTTTATTCTGGTCTTCGTGGCAACCGATGCACGATACGATTTCGCCGGGCATCCCGGCAATCCAGCTACGCATCCACTGCACGGCGGCTCCGTGCTCGTCGAGCGGCTGGAGCGAAACCGGCGTGTTGGCGGGGATGGTGAAGAGCGCCGAGCCGTCGGCTTCCACCGGAACGGTTCCCAGTACCCGCTTGATGTCCCATCCGCTCTGGATACCTTGTGCGTCGTGGTCGGAGGGAGCCTTTACATACGCATACTCGTAGGCGAACACACGGAGGGCTTTCACCGTACCGCGCGGAACGCCTTGGGTGCCTTCTCCTTCGTAAATATCCTGTATGAAAACCGTTGCGGTTTTCTCTCCCGGCTTGATTTTGGAAGGAATCACCGGCGGGGTTTCCGTTTGCCGCACCGGGATGGGCGAGATAAATCCTTCGCCTTCGGTTTCGGCTATCAGCGTGAGATTATCGAACGTATCCGTTAAATAGATGCCCCATAAAGCATCCGGATAGGGCTTGGCTGCAACCAGGTAATAGGTTTCGTTCAACGGGTAGGGCTTGATAAATTGCGGCCATACTCCGTCGACCAGCTCGTCTTTGATTTCCGGTACGATGGGGCGGGTACTGAAAGGTAATTCCTGTATCATTCCCTTTTCTTCCTGCCGTCCTTTGGCGGGGTCGAACAGGATAAGACGCCCGGAGCGGGCGATGCCGTGGTGGCCGGAAACGATGCCGATAAACCGGTTGTTCGTGTTGGAAACCGGCTTTACGTCGAACGTGCTGTTCGGAAAGTACGAACCGCTTCCGTAGAGCGCCTTGTTTTCGGTACCGTCCGGGTTCATGTGCATCACCATGCGCGAGAAGTAGTGCGTCAGGTCGGTGTATTCCCAACGGGTATACAGAATGCGGCCGTTCGGAATCACCACCGGATTCCAGTTTCCGTCCTGGTCGAACGTAAGCCGTTGCATGCGGCCGGTTTGCGGGTCGTACGAAACGAGGTTGGCCACTTTATCGTCGCCGTGCACGCAGGGTACGCCGTTGTAGCCGATATTGGTGGTGGCAACGATACGTCCGTCAGGCAGGTAGTTCGCATCGCAGAACTCGAGGTCGGGCTCGTCTATCGTGATTGCTTGGCGAAGCCCTTTTCCGTCGATGCCGACTTCGTAGATATTCCATTTACGGGCCGAGTCGAGCGACGAGAAAAGGATGCGGCCGGCATCCCAATGGAGCTGGATGTCGGAAACCGGTACGTCCGATTCCGGTTTGTAAACGGTTTGCATGTGCCGTTCGCCCCGTAAACCGGAAAGTACCGCTATCTCGGCATCGTATCCGCGCCGGCGCGACGAGAGCAGCGACGACCAGTTGTTGGGGGCGGTGCCCAAGTCGGGCGCCATCGCTTTACGGGCCTTATCGCCCAGCCGGTAGCGTGCTACGAGGATTTTGTCGCCGTCGAGTAACGGGTTAGCCAGCATGATTTCCCGCTTTAACGTCAGTAGTTCTTCGGCTTGCCCGATGGCTCGCGCCGTATCGGCCGGCGTGGCGAGCGATTGTTGTACGACCGGTAGCCGGGTTTCCAGCCGCATTAATTTTTGCCCGAGTGCAACCGTGTCCGCCCCGTGATGCCGTTTTATATCGGCCAGGTAACGGTGCATCGCCTGCGGATTGACCCATTTCATTTCTTCGGTTACGCGGTGGAGCCGGTCGCCGAGCGGTGAAGCCGGCGTATTTCCGTAGGCGCAAAGCGTTATGCAAGCGAGGAATGAATAAAGAAGTTTCGTTTTCATGTTATTCTAACTGACTGATTTAATGGTTTAGTATGGAGAACGCTGGCTCCCGGGCTTTCTTTCCGCTGAAAGAAACAAAGGGCTTTTTTTCGCTCGCCGCGAGGGCGTCTGCCGACGGCGCCTACCGGCGGTCTTCATTTTTTGGCTTGACCCAAAAAACGAAGCAAAAAAAGTCAAGGGCTACGTCCGCTTCGCTACATCCCGGCTTTCGCTCGCTAAAAGCCCCGAACTCGCTCCTTACAGGAGCTCAAACAGCGTGGCTTTTTTCACGCTCTCTTTCAGCCGGTCTGCTTAACGCTCATCGCCCGAGGCCCGTGGGCCATACGAAGCGGCCGGCTTTATACCATGCGGTGGAACTGCCGTTCTGGCGATGAGGCAGGAACCGATAGGTACTGTCGGCAGTGATTAGATAACCGCTTCACGCCGCTTTCGACTACACAGAGTGCACGTTGGTACCCTGACTGATTACCGTTCCGTCCTCAGGAGTTAACACCACGCCATTTTCAGTACTGCCACATCGGTGGAGATAGGGCTAACGCATCGAAAAACACCGGCCTCAACGTTTGAACGGCAGTTCCACCGCATTGTATAACACTGGCCACTTCGTATGGGACCCCGGGCCTCAGTGAGAGAGCGTAAAGAAAATGGTACGTAGCGAACGCCCGGAAGGCCACGCTGTTTGAGCTTTCTTTAGAAAGCGAGTTCGGGGCCTTCAGTGAGCGGAGTGCCATTTTTAGCGAACGAGGTGTCAGCCCTTGAACTTTTCTTTGTTTCGTTTCTTTTCTTTCAAGAGAAAAGAAATGAAAACCCGCCGTGGTAACGGCCTAAAGCTACCCTTCGCAGTAAGTGAAAAGCCTTGTCGTGGCAACGACTATCACCGCTTAGTAAAAGGTAAAAGCCAACCTTCGCAAAGAAAGCCTAGCTTTCTTCAAAGGTTCTTTTGCTAAAGAACCGCCCTCTTTTCTTCCTTTGTTTCTTTCCGCGGAAAGAAAGCCCAGCGGCCAGCGATCAGAACCCGGCATGCGCCCCCGTGTTCTCAAACGTATCCACTTCCCTTTTCTTCTCGCCGGTGTACTTCCATTCGATGCTGTCTTCGTAGGTGTCCCCGTCTTTTACGACCACCGCTTTCAAGGTGTTTACGCCGTGGGCCAGGGTTACCGGGTCGAAGATGTAGTGTACGTCGGTGTATCCTTTCCGTACGTTTTGTAACTCTTTCCCGTTCAGGAATACCTGCGGTGTACCTACGTTACTGTATACCGTTACCGAAGTAACCTGTTTTTCCCGGTCGGTGTTACGCCGTTGCGTGAGGTATAATACCGGTTCTTTGCTCCAGTTCGCCTTGTACCAGAAGTACGAATCCTTCTTGATTTTCCGGTCGAACGTAACCAATCCCTTCATGTTGCGGGCCGGCACACCGCCGCGTGTCCAGAGCGGAGCGCAGAAATCGAACGTGTTCCACAGGTACGAGGCGATGATATACGGATGCGAGGCGATAACGCTCCACTGATACTCATGCGTCTTGGTCTGGAACGTTTCCGGGTAGAACTCTTTCCCCCAGTTCAGCGATTCGCCCAGGTATTCCGTTTGGTGACGCAGGTTGGCGTCGGCGCCGTATTCGGTAAGCATCAACTTCTGGTAGGGGTATTTCTTTTCGAGCTCTTCCACCCACGGTTCGATGTCGTGTATTTTCTTCTCGTACCAGCCGAAATACCGGTTCATCCCCTGGATGTCGGCGTTCAGGTTCACCGGATGTTCCATGTGCCCGTAACCGTTTACCGAAACCGTGTAGCGGTCCGGGTCTTCCGTCTTGGCCAGGTCGTGGAGCGATTGCGTGAGGGTCGAAGTATACTCGTGCGGCTGGTATACTTCGTTGTGCAACCCCCATACATAGATGGAAGGATGGTTGAAGCTTTGCCGGATCATTTCGCGCAACTGGTTACGGGCGTTTTCGGCCTCCTGCCCGGTTACGCGGTTCACGAACGGGATTTCGGCCCAGATAATCAGTCCCAGGCTGTCGCAACGCGAGTACAGGTAATCCGATTGCTGGTAATGCGCGAAACGCACCGTGGTGGCGCCCACATCCATAATGGTAGCCAGGTCGGCGTCGTGATGTTCGTTCAGCAAGGCGCTTCCCAAGCCCCACCAGTCCTGGTGGCGCGTTACGCCGTACATCGGATATTTTATCCCGTTCAGGTAAAACCCTTTTCCGGCTACGATTTCGTATTTGCGTAATCCCAGCGGTTGCGCCACCTCGTCGATTACCCGGTTATCGCGGAGCAAGCGCGATACCACCTTATATAAATACGGATTCTCGCGTCCCTGCCAAAGGGTAGGATGCTTGATGGTAAAGGAGGTTTCGAAAGCCTGCGTTCCCTGCGGCGTCAGGTCGATGCGGCGCGACTCGGAAACCACCTTCTTTCCTTCCTGCGTATACACCGTGTTTTCCAGAACCACCGGTACCGGTTGAAGGGTCGCGTTATCCAGCTTTACCTTTACCGTTACGTCGGCCTGTTTTTTCGATACGTTTTTCTGGGTGATATATACGCCCGGCGAAGCGCAGTCCGTTACCGTAATGTTGCACGGGTCGGTTACCACGAGCCAAACCGGCCGGTAAATGCCGCCGTATACCCCGAACAACACGTGGTTTACCGGAATCACGTCCGGGCGCGAAGCGTTGTCGGCTTTCACGACGATTTCGTTCTCGGCACCCGGTTTCAACAAGGAGGTCATTTCCACGGCGAAGGCCGAGTAACCACCTTTGTGCGTGCCGGCCAGCGTACCGTTTACATATACTTCGGCTACGGCGCCCACCCCTTCGAAACGGAGGAATACGCGTTTGTTTTTTATCTCTTCGGGAAAGAAACACTGTTTTTTATAGTAGGCCGGCCCTGCATAAAAGTCGTCGGCCTTCACCTGCATGTCTACTGCGTTCCAGGTATGAGGCAAATCCACCGGTTTCCACGAGGCGTCCCACTGGCGCACGGCACTCAGCAGTTCGGTGGGGAAAGGGCCTTTTTTAAACAACCAGTCAGCGTTGAACGAGGTGATTTCCCTGCCTCCGGCTTGTGCGAGCACACTGAAGCAGGCTAAAAGAGCAATCAAGCAGTTTGTTCGTTTTTTCATGTGTTTTTCAATTTACCGGTAGCAAAAATACGGGGCGCCACCGGACTGTATGAATAAAATTATCTCATAAGTTGTCAAAGCAGTACCAATCCGGCCTTTGGTTCGCGGTAGCAAGAACCGGCCATGCCGGAGAAACAGAAGCGAGTTCACCCGGTTATGTCGCAGTGCAGTCTGGCTTCGTTCTATAAGGCCAAGATAGTGCAAACCGAGCACCGGGGCAAAGATAGCAAATAAAAGCAACCGGGCGGCATGAAAAAAACGAAGGCACATCCGACAGGGCGGGAAAAGCGTTCCTGAGTGTACAGGTGCATGGTTTCCGTTCGGTCGTTGTGCCTTCGTTATGTTAAAAGAGTGTCCGGAAAGCGTATTATTTAGTACAGTTTATAAAGGGGTGAGCATGGAAACAAAAAAACGCCGCATTCCGGCTTGTTCGTAACCGGAGCTCTGTGTTTCCGTGTCTCTGTGTTCGCTTTCTCGAATTATCTACGCTCACTCCGGGTTTACCATTTCGGGTTCTGCCCTAATTCCGGGTTCTTGGAACGTACGTTCACCGGTATCGGGTGCAGGTAATGTTTCTCTTCGTCGAATACCCGTTTCCCGAAGTCGTTTCCGGCAAAAGCGTCGATGTAATGCTTACCGTTCACTTCCACCGTTTGCACATTGGCATTCTTGAATTGTTCGCTTTGGCTGTCGGCTTCTTCGAAACGCATGCCCAGCATCGGCTCGGCTAAACGTTTGCCCCATTTCCAGCGCATCAAGTCCGGGTAACGGCTCATCTCGAACGACAGTTCCACCCTTCTTTCCCGGCGGATTTCAACCAGCAACGAAGAGATGCCTTCGCCGGCATATTTCGGGTCCATCGGCGGGGTCAGCGTCAGGTCCGGCATGCCGGCCCGTTCGCGCAACAGGTTTACCGTATTATCCAAATCCGTTTGGCTGATGGTGCCTAATTCGGCTTTTGCTTCGGCCAGGTTCAACAACACTTCGGCGTAGCGGAACAGCGGCGCATCGGTACCTTCGTTTCCGTAACCCTTGGCATCTTCATCCTTGTTGTAATACTTGATTACATGGTAACCGGTGGTCGTTTTCCAACCGTCCATACCGTTCAGGATCGGGAATTTGTATTTATCTTGGTTGAACAAAACGTCTTTTGCTTTCAGCGGGTCGAGGATGGTTTGGGTAAGCCGCGGGTCGCGGTTGGTAAGTACGTGCTGGTAGGTATCGTCCTTATAATCCGTGCTCAGGCTTACCGGGCGCGCTTCGCCGTCGTTGTCGAGGCACAGGAAGTCGTCGACGAAATCCTTGGTGGCGCCGGCGTTCATCAATACGATGTAGCCGCTCATCCGGTTGCCCAGTACGCCCGCTTCGTATTTACGGTAGAAAATCACTTCCGGGTTGGTCGATAAATCCGGGCTCGAGAACAGCGCCGTGTAATCGCTTTCCGGCTTGCCCGTATTGTACACTTCATACTTGTCGAGTGCTATCAAGTCTTGCGATGCTTTCACCGCTTCCTGCAAGTACTTTTCGTAATCGCCCAGGTTATGGTATTTGCGGTAGGTGCCTTCGTACAGGCAGATACGCGACTTCAGCGCTAAGGCGGTGCCTTTGTCTACCCGGTTGGGTTTGCTTTTATCCCAGGCGACCGGCAAATAAGCGCAAGCCTTGTCGATGTCGACCAGTACCGAGTCCATTACGTCTTTCCGCGGAGTGCGTTTGCCGTACAGTTCGGGCGAATCGGTATCCAGCGCTTTCGTTACATACGGCACGTCGCCGTACTTCTGCACTTTGTCGAGGTAGAACCAGGCGCGGAAGAAATACACTTCGCCGGCATACTGCTGTTTGGTAATATCCGGAACGTCCGCTTTCTGGTAGTTTTCGAAGAATACGTTGCAGCGGCGCAGCAAATCCCATTTCCAACCGCCCCGGTCGGGGTTGTTGGGAACCGTTTCCTGGCCTGCGCCGATTTTGGTAGCCCATTGCTGTGCCGACGACAGGGAAGCGAAATTATCGGTTTGCGCTTCGCAGGCTATCGCACTCCAGGCCGAACTGTTATACGGGTCGTTGGTAAATCCTACCAGGAACATATAATCGTCGTTATCACCCGCTTGGTTGTAAATCCCGTTGTTGTATACTTCCAGGTCGTTGGCCGTATGCCAGAAATCGTTGTCTCCCAGGTCGTGGGTCGGATTCCGGTCGAGGAAGGAATCGTTACAGGCGGTGAACAAGAGCGCTCCCGCGGCCAATCCGAATAGCGTTTTTATATGAGTTTTCATGTTGAAGTAATTTTATTAGAATGTAACATTAACACCGAACGAATAGGTACGTTGGAAAGGATAGCTCATGGTACCGTTCTTTCCGGCGGCTTCCGGGTCGTACGCCCCTTTCATGTGCGAGATTTCGGCTATATTCTCGCCGCTGACGAAAATCGTAGCCTGCGACATGTGCAACGGGGCCAGCCACTGCGACGGCAAATGATACCCCAGCGAAATGTTTTTCAACCGCAGGTACGAAGCGTCCTGCAAATACTTGGTTTGCTTTTGCTGGTTCTTGGTTTCCCGGGCGATAGGCCGGGGGAAGTAAGCGTCACGGTTCGTTTCGCTCCACGAATCGGTTACGAACCATTTCTGCGTATTGTAGTACTGGGTGGCTACCGGCCAGAAGTCCTGTGCCGAAGGCCAGTAATCCCGTTTGCCCACTCCTTGCAGGAATACGTTCAGGTAAATGCCTTTCCAGCCCAGGTCGGCGTTGATACCGTACTGGTAACGCGGCGTGGTGTTCCCGATTACTTTCAGGTCGCCGTGGTTGGAAATGGTGTTGTCGCCGTTATCCACTTTTCCGCTCTGGTCGGCATCAAGGTATTTGATGTCGCCCGCTTTCCAGTTCGAACCTAATTTCGACTGGTCGGCGTGGCCGGCTACTTCGTCGTCGCTCTGGAAGAACCCTTCGGTTTGGTATCCCCAGATTTCGCCGATTTTCTGTCCTACGTAGTAGTCGGTCAAAGTTCCCGTGGGGTTGTCGTATTTCGTGATTTCGGCCTGCGAGTCCGACAAGATAAGTCCGATGCCGTAGGTAAAGTCTTTGCCGATGCGGTCTTTCCAGTTAACGGCCACTTCCCAGCCGCGGGTACGCAACGACGCTTTGTTGGCGGGAGGAGCGGTAGTTCCCAGCAATTCGGGATATTCCACTTTTACCAACATATCCGAGGTAGTACGCTGGTACCAGTCGAACGACATGTCGAGGCGCGAGTTCAGGAAGGTAGCATCCAGCCCTACGTTTACGGTCGAGGCTTTTTCCCAGGTCAGCGCATTCGAAACCAATCCGGCCGGGTTCACGATTACGGAAGTCGAATTGCCTAACATGTAGTTGTCGGTCAGGTCGGACGACATAAACGGAATGTACGGATAGTACTTCGTGTTGCCCGTCCACGATTTGTCGGTAAGCAGCTGGTTACCCAGAATACCGTACGAAGCGCGTACCTTCAGGTTGTCCATCCATCCCTTCGTATTTTGCATAAACGCTTCTTCCGACAAACGCCAGGCGGCCGAGAACGAAGGCAGGAACACATACCGGTTGTCCGACGGGAACCGCGACGTACCGTCGTAACGGCCGTTTACTTCCAACAGGTACCGGTCGTTATAAATGTAATTCACCCGGAAGAATCCGCCGCGCAGCGCCCATTCGTATCCTGTTTCGGTTACCTCCTGATCGCCGGTAGCCAAGCTCAACGTAGGCAATTCCTGCGAAATCAGGTTCCGGCGTTGCGCCGTGTGCTCCGAGTACTTGGTCAATTCCTGGTTGAAACCCACCATTCCTTTCAGGTAATGCTTGCCGAACGTTTTTTCGTACTGTGTGTATGCATTGAACGAATAGTAGCTTTTATCCTGGTCGGTGAGTTTGTAGTGGTTGTTGTTGGTGTTTCCTTCCGTTGCAGTGAACGAATACGATACCATATCCACTTTTTTGCGGTGCTCGCCGTTACGCTGCATATTCGTATTGTACGTAAAATCCACCCGGGCCGTCCAGCCGTCCATGATATTCAGGTCGGCACTGATTCCGGCCCATACGTCGTGGTTCTGTTTGCGGGTGCGGCCCCCTTCTTTCAACAACGAAATCGGGTTCTGGTCGTCGAAGTATTTTCCGATGAATTCGTCGTATTCGGGATGCGCCGGGTCGCCGGGATACGGCGACGCCATCCGTACGGGCGATGAGAATACCATTTGGTGGAACACTTCGTCTTTGTATTTGGTGGGCTCGTTTTCTGTGGTATAGTTGTATAATAACTTGAACCCGAGTTTCAGCCATTTGGTGGTCTGGTTTTCCACGTTCAACCGGGTATTCAGCCGTTGGTAGCTGTCGTCGGCATACCGGATAATTCCGTCCTGGCTTACATACCCTACCGACGAGTAGAACTTCGTTTTCTCTCCGCCCCCCGAAATGTTCACGTTGTGGCGATGCGAGAATGCGGAGCTTTTCAGCATCATATCCGTCCAGTCGGAGTGGCCGTAATAATACATCTTTCCGTTTACGATACCGAATTCCGGGTTGTTGGCCGGGTTTTCGGCGTACGCCTTGATGGCCTGTACCTGGAAGTCGTCGTACATCGGGCTCAGGTTAGCGTTCTTCATGGCTTCGTTTACGAACAGCGCATGCGTGTAACTGTCGTCCACCATATCCGGCAGAATCGTCGGCTTGGAGAACGCGATGTTACCCGAGTAAGAAACCGTCGTTTTCCCGCCCTTGTCGGCTGTCTTCGTGGTAATCAGCACTACGCCGTAGGCGGCACGTACCCCGTAGATAGAAGAGGCCGCGGCATCTTTCAGTACGGTTACGTTGGCTATATCGTTCGGGTTAACCAGGTCCATGCTCATTTCCACCCCGTCGACCAATACCAGCGGCGATCCGCCGTTAATCGAAGTGGTACCGCGCACATTGATGGAGGGCGATTCGCCCGGCTTACCGGTGGAAGGCGTAATCTGGAGGTTGGGAATCGTTCCCTGCAATCCGGCCGAGGTGGTGGTAATCGGGCGCGATTCGAGCACCTTCGAGCTTACCTGCGATACGGCGCCTGTGAGGTTTACTTTCTTTTGCGAACCGTAGCCCACTACCACTACTTCGTCGAGGGCTTGCGTGTTTTCGCTCAGGGTTACGTTGAAAACGTTCTGGTTGCCTACGGGAATCTCTTTAGTATGGTATCCGATATACGAAATCTGCAACGTAGCGCCTTTCGGTACGTCCGTTAAGGTGAATTTACCGTCGAGGTCGGTGATGGCGCCGTTCGTGGTTCCTTTTACAATGACGTTCGCGCCGATGATGGGTCCTAAAGCATCCGATACGACTCCGGTCACTTTTTTACCGTTCTGAGCGATACCGTTTACGGTAGGCAGAGGCACATCGTTGCTGTCCGCCGCTTGTACGTGCCCGAGTCCGGAAACGGCTCCGATCAAGGCGGTTCCGATAAGGAACGACCGGATGCCGGAGAACGGACACGCTCTTTTTGTTATGGTTTTCATTTGCATAATAAATATAAGTGTTTATACTTGTGAAAAAATCGTGCCCAAAAGAAGGCAACCTACCTTCCTTCCGTTGGAAATTTCGTCTCAAATGGGGGTAAGAATATCTCAACTTGCTGTATAACATAAAAGTAGGGCGTCGCTGCTTCTTTTCGCCCGATGCCTCAGTGCGGCGTTCCGTTTTCACTCTTCCGTTTCCCGGCGTGCTTTTCCTGGTACTCGGTAGGCGAAATGCCGTAAGCCGCCTTAAAGTTCTTGGCGAAGTACGAGCCGCTGCCGAATCCGGTCTGGCGGGCGATTTCGGTTACATTCAGCACCGTTTCCTCCAGCAGACGCGCCGCAGCTTCTAAGCGGATGCGTTTAATCAGTTCGATGGGCGAGAGGCCGGTTACGGTTTTTACTTTCCGGTAGAAATTGGCCCGGCTCATCCCGATAGCCCGGTAAATCACCGCCACGTCGAAATCGGGGTTGGCGATGTTCTGCTTCACGATTTCCATGTATTCGTGCAGGAAGCGGTCGTCGGGCCGGAGCGGCTCCATGCCGAGGCTTTTCAGCGAAAGCTTGTCGCCGTACGCTTCTTTCATCTTTTCGCGGGCGGCCAGCAGGTTGCGGATGCGCGCCCGGAGCAGCGGCACATGGAACGGCTTTACGATGTAGTCGTCGGCACCCGTTTCCCATCCTTCCTCGATTTGCGAAACCAGCGATTTGGCGGTAAGCAGGATAACCGGGATGTGGCGGTAATCGCTCGTTTCCTTGATGCGGCGGCACAACTCCAGGCCGTTCATCTCCGGCATCATCACGTCGCTTATCACGAGGTCGGGTTGTGACTGCCCGATCATTTCCAGCGCTACGCGACCGTTCGGCGCCTTGCGTATCACGAAATCGTCGGCCAACTGCCGCTCCAGGTAGGTCAGCACCTCTTCGTTATCGTCGGCAATCAATACCACTTTGCGGGCATACGCCTCGGCCTCTTCCATCAGTAACGCCACTCGGTGTGCAATCTCCGGTTCTTCCCCGGCAGCCGGTTCTTCCGTTACCGTGTTTACGTCCGGTTGCGTTTCCGTATCCGGCAATACGAACATCATCCGCGTGCCGTTCTCCGGCGAGCTTTGCGTCCAGATAATCCCGTTGTGCTGCCATACGATGGAGCGCGTCAGGCTCAGGCCGATGCCCGTACCGGCGATTTGCTTGTGCATATCTTCGTCCGAGCGGTAAAAAGGCTCGAATATCCGGTCGGCCCGGTCGCTTTCGATGCCTTTACCCGTATCGGCCACCTCCACATAGATATATTGCTCTTCGGCCAGCATGTCGAGCTGTTCGCGGGTAAGCCCGGGGAGCTGCCGGCATGCCTCGTTTCCGGCTTGCCGGGCAATCAGCGTGATGCTTCCCCCGGCGGGCGTGAACTTGAACGCGTTCGACAATAGGTTGAAGAATACCTTGTCCATCTCTTCCCGGTCGTAATTCACATAAAAATGCGGCGGCAGCTCCGAAAGCAGCGCGAAGCGGATATTCCGCTGGCCGGCCATGCTTTCGAACGAAGCGTACATCTCGCCGAGGAAAGCCGAAAAGTCGAACCGCGACTTTTGCAATACGGTTTTTCCCGCTTCGTACTTCTGGATGTCCATCAGGTTGTTGACCAGCAACAGCAGACGCCCCGTATTTTTCTTTATCAGTAACAGGGTGTTCTTTACTTCCTCCGAGAAGGAGAACTGCTGTAACAAGTCGTCGAGCGGATTGATAATCAGGGTGAGCGGCGTACGCAACTCGTGCGAGAAGTTGGTGAAGAGGCGGATGCGCTCCCGATGCAACTCTTCTATCTTCTCTTTTTCGAGTTGCTTGAAGCGGATGTCGTTTTCCAGTTCCCGCCGGGTGCGGCGGAACGAAACGAAGCGTGCGATAATCGCTGCTGTGAGCGCTATATAAATAAGGTAAGCGAACCAGGTGCGGTACAACGGGGTTTTTACCAGCAGATAGAGCACGGCTTCTTGCGGATTCCACACCCCGTCGCTGTTACAAGCCTTTACCTGGAAAACGTACCGTCCGGAAGGCAGGTTGCTGTAATATGCCTGGCGCCTGGCGCCGGCCGGAATCCAATCGGCGTCGACCCCTTCGAGCTTGTATGCGTACGCGGTTTGGCCGGAATGGATATACGAAAGGCCGGTGTACGAAATCACGATGTTGGTTTGGTGGGGCTGCAACGCCACCGAGTAGCTGCGGGCGGGCAGCGGCTCGGAAGAACGGCTGCAGTCCGGCTGGTCGGGGTCGTTGTCGATGAGGAGCGAGGTGATATACACCTCCGGGAGCATCCGGTTTGCCGGGAGCTGTCCGGGGTGGAACGTCACGATGCCGCTGTTGCCGGGAAAATACAAGGTGCCGTCGTGCGCCACGGTGCCCGAGTACAGCGAATATTCCTGCAACGGCACCCCGCCAGGCTCGAAGAGCGTGAACGAATCGGTTGTGCGGTTCAGCTTGTATATTTTATTGCCTGTGGCGGCCCATACCGTGCCCTCCGCATCTTGTACCAGCGTGCTGATGTAGCTGTCGGCTATGCCGTCGGTGTGCTGGTAATGTTTGAGCAGGTTCATTTGCCTGTCGAAACGCCGGATACCGCTTTTCGTGGAGGCGACGTATACCTCTCCGCGTGTCCGGTCGGCCACGATGGCGGTAACGGAGCCCAGCCGTTCGTGCGGTTGCAAACCCAATCCGGATGCCGTCAAGGTGCGACAGGTCTTTTTCGCCGCATCGTAAACATACAACCCGTTGTTGAGCGTACCGAATACGAATTCGTCGGGGCGCAGTTCGTTTATCACCGTGACCGAGCGGAATTTCCGCATGCTCCCGTCGGCCGGGAACTCCGAAACCGGCCGTCCGCGGTCGATGCACACCAGCGAGTCGCTCGAAAAGGTAGGAATCCAGAGGCGTCCGCGGCTGTCGGCGTACAGCGAGTAAATATCGTTATGCCTGAAATCGTACAACAACCGGTATTGCTTGCTGCGGATGGAAAACAGGTACACCGAGCCGAAGTGGGTGGAGCAGAGTATGGAGTCGCCCCGAATCAGCAGCGCTTTGAGGATGTTGGCTTCGAAATGCTCCTTGTACGGTAGTTTAACGGGGTAAAGCGTTTGTTCGCCGGTATGCGGGTCGTAACGCAGCAAACCGGCGCCTTCGGTGGCGAACCACAGGTTGCCCTGTGCGTCTTCGCGCCCCATGCCGAGGATGCCGGTGAAGTCGGCCGGGCGGATAAACGAAACCCGTTTGTAGGAAGGGTTGTAATAGTTCACCCCTGCCGAATACGTACCGGCCCAGAGCGTCCGGTCGCGGTCGACGAACAGGCTGTGAACCGAGAAATGGCTCAGGGTGCCCGACCCCGTGGGGTCGGTTCGTATCAGCGACACGTTTCCGGTTTTCCTGTCGAACCGGTAAATGCCCGCGAAGGTGCCGATCAGTAAGGCGTCGTCGTAATCCGTGAGTGCCCGGATGTAGTTGCTGCCCAACCGGCTGTTCGATTCGTTCAGCGGAGTGAAAGTGTCGGTGAGGCTGTCGTACCGGTAACAGCCCGAGCTTTCGGTGCCTACCCAGAGCCGGTCGTGACGGTCGAAGTACAGCACGCTGATGTTCCCCTGCACTTCTTCGCGGTAGCGGCGTATCTCTTTCCATTGCGGCGTGTATACCCGGATTCCGTCCGATTGGGTTCCTATCCAGATAGTTCCGTCGGGGGCGCAGGCGGCTGTCGTGATACCGGTGAGGGGGGTGTCGGGCACGATGTGTTCTTCTAACTTCCCGCTTTCGGGATTAGCCCGGAACACGCCGGCGAAGGTAAAGGCATAGAGGGGGCCTTGCGGAATAGCCAGGAGCGCCACAAGGTTATTGGTATCTCCGGCGCTGAGCTCTTTGGGATACGAGCGGATAAAGGTGCCGGTACGGGAGTCGAGGCAGTTGAGGCCGCCGGCGGTAGCTATCCAGAGACGCTGGTTGCGGTCTTCGGCGATGTCGGTAATGTAGTTGTCGGAAAGGGATTGCTGGTTGTTTACTTCGTTACGGTATACGGTAAATTCGTATCCGTCGTAGCGGTTCAGGCCGTTGCGGGTGCCGAACCAGAGGAAGCCGTCCACATCCTGGTAGATTTTCAGTACGCTTACCTGCGACAAGCCTTCCTGCACGCCTAAGTGGGAAAAGAAAAAAACGGAATCGGCCGCAGCCCGTCCGCTCGCTGAAACGGTAAGTATCAGGATGACAAGCTGTATAAGGCGAGGTAAGTGCAATCCGGTTTTCATGTGCGGTTAATGGGCTGATACGCAATAAACCAACGTTTATTGTGCTGGGCGAAAGGAAGGAAAAAGCCTGTGCGAACGTACAGACGCCCGCACCTCCGGATTGAAGCAATTTATTGAAACAGAATGGATTTCGATGAGTAGGCGGCAAGATGGAAACGTAAACGGAAGAGTACTCAGTATTGCACAATAAACGTTGGTTTATCATGCAAATATAGAAATAACATTCTTTTACTCCAAATTCTATTTCGTTAAAATAGAGGTACTATACTACTCCTCTCATTCATAGCCGTCTGCTTAAAAAGCGAATCGGCATCGAATTGTTAAATATCCTCTATAATCCGGCCGTGTAAAGCAACGCAATAAACCAACTTTTATTGTGCGAACCAACCCGCTTTACCGATTACTCTTCCGGCGCCTCCTTCTATTTCTGTGCCTGCTGTTCGCGGGCTGCTTCCGGCTCGTATCGGCCGGTGGAGGCTCCCCTTTCTTTTTCTCCCATGTGAGCGTGGAAAACGGACTTTCCCAAAACAGCGTACTGAAAATCGGCCAGGATGTGGACGGCTTCCTCTGGTTCGGCACCCGCAACGGCCTGAACCGCTACGATGGAAACGAGTGCGTGGTATACCGGCATATGCCGGACGACACCGCTTCCCTTTCGAACAACTACATTACCGGCATCGCCCCCGACAGGAAAGGCAACCTGTGGATAGCCACCGCCAACGGCTTCAACCGCATGGAAACGGCTACCGGCAAGATACGGCGCTACTATCCCGGCGCCCGGAACCGGGGCATCAACGCGCTTTGCGCCGGTGCCTCGGGGCAGGTATACGCTTCCGTCATGGACGAACTGTTCGTATACCGTGCGGAGGCCGACCGGTTCGAGCGGATAGGCGGCGGCGCGCTTCCGTCATTGGTTCGTTGCCTGGCGGAGCACCCCGACGGCAGCCTCTATATCGGTACGGCGGCCGGCCTTTACCGGTATACCCCTTCGTCGGGAAAAGCCGTACGCCTGTACCGGGAAATCGCTTCCGTGCAAACCCTGCTTGCCGACCGGCAGGGTGTTTGCTGGCTCAGTACCGACGAACGCGACGTTTACGCCTGTAGGGCCGACACCGTTCCGCCGGAGCGCGTAACGAACCGCCTGCCGCTATTCGATACCAACCCGATCCGCTCGCTTATCGAGTACGACGACAGTACCTTGCTGGCCGGTACTTCCTCCGGGCTTTGCTTTATCGACCGCCGTCGGCGGCGTTTCGTTCCCTGCCCGATGCAGCCGGGAAAAGCCGGCGCGTTGAGCCATGGCTCCGTGTACGACCTGTTCCGCGACAGCGATGGTACGCTGTGGGTAGGCACCTACGCCGGAGGTGCGAATTATTACAGCCCTTACACCCGCGAATTCGCCTTTATCGCTCCGGAAGCATATACCGGCGTTATCGGGAAAGGGGAAGAAGATAAAACCGGCGCACTCTGGTTCGCCACCGAGGGCGCCGGCCTGCTGCGGCTCGACCCGGATGCAGGGACACAAACCGTGTATCCCCTTACCGCCGATTACCGCACCAACCTGTACGGCAACATTATCAAGAGCCTGTGTATCCGCGGCGACAGCATCCTGTGCGCCACCAACAAAGGCGCCGTGTATCTGTTTTCCATCCGGAGCAAACGGTACCGGCTGCTGTACGATTTCAAGTACAACGACATTTACTCGTTGTACGCCGACAGTAGCGGACGCCTCTGGATTCCCACCCATACGGCTTCCGACCTGGTGTTGGCCGACGGCGGCCAAACGACCGGCCGGTTCCCGGTAGCTGATTCGACCCGCGCTTTCCGGCACGTCCGGCACATCGTCGAACTCCGGCCCGACCTATTCTTGTTCGGCACCACGGAAGAAGTTTACCTGTACGATATGCCGGCGCGGCGAGCAGATACGGTTCCCGGGATAGAAGGCGGCGTGGCGGGCATCGTGCGCGATGCGGAAGGCTCCGTATGGATTGCCTCCCGGAAAGGGAAGCTGTACCGGTTCGACTGCCGGATGCGGCTTACCGCCACGTTCGATGCTGCGGCTGCCACAGGCGCCGGTACCGTGCTGGCGGTTACCGTGGATAAAGCCGGCGGTATTTGGTTGCAAACCGCGTCTGCCCTGCTGAAGCTCGACGAACGCTCGGGGCGTTTCGTAACTGTCCGGCTCGCCCCCGAACTGATGCAGGAGTTTACCCCCCACGCGATAACCCGTTCCGGTTCCGGCATGCTCTACTTAGCCGGTCATAAAGGCTTGGTGAGTTTCAACCCGCTTACCTTCCGCCCTAACCCCGTGCCGCCGCGGGTATACCTTATCTCGCTTAGCGTGAACAACCGGCGCGTCCGGCCGGGCGACGAAACCGGCATCTTACACGAACAGTTGCATCGCACCCGGCAAATCACGCTGAAATGGAACCAAACGAACATAGCCGTCTGTTACGCCGCTCTCGATTTCGTTTCGCCTGCCCAGAGCCGGTACGCCTGCATGCTGGAGGGGCTCGACTCCGGTTGGCGCGATGCCGGCGTCCGGCGCGAGGCTTACTTCAGTAACCTCGCTCCCGGGCGGTACGAGTTCCGGGTAAAAGCGGCCGGCACCGACGGCGTGTGGGCGCTCGAAGTCGCGGCGTTGCGTATCACCGTGCTTCCGCCTGTGTGGCGTACCGGGTGGGCTTACCTGCTTTATCTGCTGGTAACGGTTGCGGTTACCGCCCGCTTTATTTCGTTCCGGAACACGCGGCGGGAGCTGGAAAACAACATTCGTTTCGAGCAACTGGAGCAGCGTAAAACCAACGAGCTCCACCAGGAGCGGATGCGGCTGTTCACCCATTTCGCGCACGAGTTGCGTACGCCGCTCACCCTGATTGTCAACCCGCTGAACGAGCTTTTGCGGCACGCCTCGTTCTCGGAGGAACTGAAAAACACGTTCCTGCTGATGCGTAAGAATACCGAGCGGCTGCTCTTGCTGGTAGACAACCTGATGGACGTGCAGAAGTACGAAACCGGCAAGATGGTGTTGCAGCCGGCCGATTTCGAGTTCGTCCCTTTCGTACGCGACATTTACGACGCCTTTGTGCCGGGCGCCCGGCAGCGGAGCATTGCCTTCGGATGGGAGAACCGGCTGCCTCCCGGCCTGTGGGTTACGTTCGACCGGGGCGAGCTGGAAAAGGTATTCTTCAACCTGCTGTCGAACGCCTTTAAGTTCACGCCCGCCGGTGGCGCCGTACGGCTTTCCGTAAAGATACTGGGGCGGGAAGCGGCCGGAATGCTGGGGGCTGCCGGGTTCGGGCCCGTGGAGAATTATTACCTGTATGCCGAGGTTACGGATACCGGCCGCGGCCTGGAGGGGATAGACAAGGAGAAGATATTCGAGCCCTTTTACCGCTCTACGCCCGACCTGCACCGGCAGGTAAGCGGCTCGGGCATCGGGCTGAGCCTTTCGCGCGCCATCGTGCGCCGGCACCGGGGGGCGCTGTGGGCCGAGTCGTTGCCGCAGGGCACGTCGATGCGCCTGTTGCTGCCCGTAGGCGACAAGCCGGTTATTCGCGAAGCGCATGCCGTTGCCCCGGAATTGCCGCTCGACCGTGACCGGCTCGCGGCGGCTTTGTCGGCCGGAACGGAACCGCCGGCGGCACAGCCGGCCGGGCTTCCGCAGGCTACGCTGTTGCTGGTGGAAGACAACAAAGAGGTGCTGTCGTACCTGGAGCGTTATTTCGGCCGTTGGTATCGTGTAGTGAAGGCGCCGGGCGGCGAAGAGGCGCTCGAAGCGCTCACCCGGAGCCGTGCCGACCTGGTGGTGAGCGATGTGATGATGCCCGGCATGGACGGCCTGGAGTTGTGCCGCCGGCTGAAAAGCGACGAACGGACGGCGCACCTCCCCGTGATTTTGCTTACGGCCGGGGCGCTTCCCCGACAAGTAAAGGCGGGGCTCGAAGCGGGGGCCGATGCGTACCTGGTAAAGCCGTTTGACATGTCGCTGCTCCACACGAAGATAAAGAATCTGTTGGCGGCGCGCGAGAAGATGAAAAAGAAGTACGCCCGGAAAATCGTGCTCGAAAAGGCGAGCCTCGAAGCTACGCCGGCCGACGAAGCGTTTCTGCGCCGCTACACGGAGGTTATCAAGGCGGGCTTTTCCGACCCTTCGCTGGATGTAGACCGTATTTGCGCGGAGCTGAACATGAGCCGCGCCAACTTTTACCGGAAGGCGCGCAGCCTTACGCAAGTATCGCCGGCCGAGATGATTAAGAAGATACGCCTCGAAACGGCGGCGCAGCTCTTGTGCGACACCGACTTGACCGTTACGGAGATTCTCGACCGGGTGGGATTCGGCAGCAGCAGTTACTTCGCGGTGTGCTTCCGGGCGCTGTACGGCCTTACGCCGAAGGAGTACCGGCGCAGGCATAAAGCGGGGTAGGAGTGTCTCGGGCTAACAACCTTTTCTATCCTTTCTTTTCTCTTTTATACTTTTTCGGCGACATGCCCATTACCTTGCTGAACAAGCGAGAGAAATAATAACTGTCTTCGATGCCGATTTTGTAGCAAATCTGATTGATCTTCATATCCGTGAAATCCAACAACTGGCAGGCTTGCTGGATTTTCAGCCGGTTAAAATAGTTTACCGGCGAATAGCCCGTACGCCGGTTGAACAAAATCGAAAAATGCGAAGGCGAGTAGCCGATGTGTTTCGCTATCTCGGCCAGCGTGAGCTTCTTTTCGATATTTTCCCGCATAAAATGAATGGCCGCCGTAACCAGGTCGGTCTGTCCGGAGTCGGCGCCCGCTGCATTCCGGTATTGCTGCACATAACGTACCGTACCCAGGAAATGGTAAAACACCGAACAGGCATACAACAGGTTTTCGCGGCTGTAGCCCATCTCGAGTGTACGGAAAATCTCTTCGAACAATTCGATGCGGTCGCTGATACGCGAAGAAACATGCGGTTTTATCTCTACCGGCAACGTGAGTCCCTCGGCCAGTTTTCCCGCCAGCTTTCCTTTGAAGTGAATCCAGTAAATTGTCCAGGCATCTTGCTCGTCGGCGCCGTATGTGTGCGGTATGCCGGCCGGCAGGATAAAATACTGATTCTTTCCCACCCGGTATTCCGTACCGTTCAGCCTGAACCAGCCCGCTCCTTCCGTACAATAAATAAAAACGTATTGCGAAATGGGCACTTTCCGCTCCCTGAAATGGTTCCGAGCCTTCGGGTAATACCCGATGTCGGTGACATACAACATCGACGATAAAGGCTCGTTCTCCATCTCCTGTACGAGCGAAAGAGGTAAAACCAACGCCCGCTCCCCGCTAAATCCGTCTTTCCGTTTTTTCATCGTAGCGCCACCTCTGATAGGGTATACAAATATAGGGCTTTTAATCAAACGGTTACCTTACTCAAAAGCCCTCGGAAGTTAAATCGGAAGATCGTCCATCTTTTATTTTTTTTATCTATTTATTCCCCCTCGCCTTTCCCTTTCCTTTGCGTTGTAGAATTATCCTAACTCCGATAACCATGAAACGGAAACACACCTCTTACCTGTTGCTTATCAGTTCTGTCTCGGCTTTGGGCGGACTGCTTTTCGGTTACGACTGGGTCGTGATAGGCGGCGCGAAACTGTTTTACGAGCCTTTCTTCGGCCTGGAGCAATCGGCTGCGCTGCGTGGGTGGGCGATGAGCAGTGCGCTTACAGGCTGCTTGGCCGGTGCCGTATCGGCAGGCGTTTGGAGCGATCGGTACGGACGGAAAAAAATGCTTATCGTCGCTTCGGTTCTTTTTACCGTGTCGGCTATCGGCACCGGAGCGGTCGATACGTTCGCCTGGTTTATCGCTTACCGTATCCTGGGAGGTTTCGGAATCGGTATCGCCTCCAATGTCTCGCCCATGTATATAGCCGAAGTTTCGCCCGCCTCCGTACGAGGGAAATTCGTTTCGCTCAACCAGCTTACCATCGTGACGGGTATTTTGCTGGCGCAAGGAACGAACTGGTTTATCGGCGAGCTGTATACTCCGGGAGGCGAAATGCTTACTGCGGCCGGCATCCGGTATGCCTGGCGTTGGATGTTCTGGATGGAAACGTTGCCGGCAGTGCTCTTTTTCGCGCTTGCGTTCGTGATTCCCGAAAGCCCGCGATGGCTGCTCGTCCGGCAACAATCCCGGCAAGAACAGGCATTCCGCATCTTCGTCCGTATCGGCGGTCCGACATATGCCCGCGAAGCCGTAAACGAGATAAACGCCACGAAGGAAACAGCTGTTGTCCGGCAGCGGCATTCGCTGTTCGCACCCGGCATACGGAAAGCCGTAAGCATCGGCGTAGTGCTGGCCGTATTCCAGCAGTGGTGTGGTATCAACGTGCTGTTCAATTATGCCCATGAACTGTTTTCGGCGGCCGGATATGCCGTGTCCGGCGTACTGGCCAACATCGTGATTACCGGTATCGCCAACGTGCTTTTTACGCTGGTCGCCTTGTATACGGTAGACCGGTGGGGACGCCGCGCCTTGTTGTTAACGGGCGCCCTCGGGCTGGCCCTGCTTTACCTGCTGCTCGGAGCTGGTTACTACCGGGGTCTGGGTGGGTGGCCCATGCTGGCGGGGATGGTATTGGCCATCGCCTGCTATGCCATGACACTGGCGCCGGTAATCTGGGTGGTGCTTTCCGAGATATTTCCCACCCGTATCCGGGGTGCCGCCATGGCGACAGCTACTTTTTTCCTGTGGACGGCCAGCTTCCTGCTGATTTATACCTTTCCTTTTCTCAACGAGAAGCTCGGGGCGGCGGGAACCTACTGGATATACGGAGTCATTTGCCTGGCGGCTTTCCTGTTTATCTACCGCCGGTTGCCCGAAACCAAGGGAAAAAGTCTGGAAGAAATAGAAGAAGCGTTTACGAAATAATTTATAAACCGACATGAACGACAATGTATACGTTTGGGAAGAAGACATCCTTCTCCCTACCTACGGCACCGGCCTGCCCGAAAAGAATCCGGTATTTCTCGAGAAAAGAGTTTACCAGGGAAGCAGCGGAGCCGTGTATCCTTATCCGGTTATCGAATCCGTCGAAGATACCTGTGCCGACCGGCCTTACCACGCCGTATTTCTGGAAAACGATTACCTGAAGATTATGGTATTGCCCCAATTAGGCGGCCGCATCCAGATGGCTTACGACAAGTTGAAACAACGGCACTTCATTTATTACAACCGGGTAATCAAGCCGGCGTTGGTGGGACTGGTCGGGCCGTGGATTTCCGGCGGTATCGAATTCAACTGGCCGCAGCACCACCGGCCCAGTACGTTTTTGCCGGTCGATTTTACCATCGAGCGGTATCCCGACGGAAGCGCCACCGTGTGGGTGAGCGAACTGGAGCGGATGACACACCAGAAAGGGATGGCCGGATTCACCCTCTATCCCGGTCGCGCCGTGCTGGAAGTGAAAGGTGTGTTGTATAATCCTACTCCGTTACCCCAGACTTTCCTGTGGTGGGCTAATCCGGCCGTAGCCGTGAACGAGCACTACCAATCGGTGTTCCCTGCCGACGTACACGCGGTATTCGACCACGGGAAACGGGACGTATCGCGTTACCCCGTCGCTACGGGTACCTATTACAAAACGGACTATTCGGCGGGTGTGGACATCTCGCGTTACAAAAACATTCCGGTGCCCACTTCGTATATGGCCGGCAAGTCGAAATACGATTTCATCGGCGGATACGAGAACGATACCCGCGCCGGCGTTTTACATGTAGCCAACCACCACATCGCACCGGGAAAAAAGCAATGGACCTGGGGCAACGGCGATTTCGGACGTGCCTGGGACGAAAACCTTACCGATGCCGACGGCCCGTATATCGAATTGATGACGGGTGTATTCACCGATAACCAGCCCGACTTTTCCTGGATTCAGCCTTACGAGGAAAAGCGTTTCAGCCAGTACTTCATCCCGTACCGCGAGCTGGGCGTGGTGAAGAACGCTACAGCCGATTTACTGATGAACCTGGAGCCGGCAGACGGTGCGTACCTGTTAAAAATATTCGCCACTTCGGCGCAATCCCGGCTGCACATCGTGGTGCGTAGCGAGCACGCCATCTACCTCGATACCGTGGCCGACCTTTCCCCTGAAACCGTTTATACGGCTTCCCTGCCGTTTACCCGTATCGACGGAATAGGCGTAACCATCGGCAACGAAGCCGGCCGCATTCTCCTTTCGTGGGTGGCCGAGCCGGACGAGCTCCGGCCGTTGCCCGACGCCGCCCGGCCGGCTTCCGCTCCGGAAGAAGTACGCTCCGTAGAGCAGCTTTACCTTACCGGGCTTCATCTCGAACAATACCGGCATGCCGTTTATTGCGCCGCCGATTACTATGAAGAGGCGTTGCGCCGCGACGCTACGGATGTGCGTTGTAACAATGCGATGGGCTTGTGGCTGATTCGCCGAGGCCGGTTCGCACAAGCCGAACGTTATCTGCGCCGGGCGGTGCAGACGCTTACGGAGCGCAACCCGAACCCGTATGACGGCGAGCCGCTTTACAACCTGGCGCTTTCGCTCCGTTACCAGGAGAAGTACGAAGAAGCGTACGGGTATTTTTATAAGGCGTGTTGGAATGCCGCCTGGCAGGATGCAGGGTATTACGCCCTGGCCCAATTGTCGGCTCTCCGGCAAGACTGGGAAAGCGTGCGGGAGGAAACCGGCAAGTCGCTGGCCCGTAACTGGCACAACCACCGTGCCCGCCACTTGCAGGTTATCGCTTTCCGTTACCTGGGGCGTTCCGGCGATGCCTTGAAACTTATCCGCGAGTCGCTCGAAATAGATGGCTTTAATTTCGGCTGCCTGTTCGAAGAATACCTGCTTACGGAAAGCGACGAAGCCTTGTCGCGTTTCACTACCCGGATGCGCGACGAAGCGCACAACTACGAAGAATTGGCGCTCGACTACGCCGCGGCGGGTCGCTGGAGCGAAGCCATCCGGATTACCGAAATAGCGGACAGCCTGGTAGTACAGCCCGACCCGCTGCTTTATTACTACCGGAGCTGGTTTCTTATCTGTAAAAACGAACCGGAGAAGGCAGCGGTAGCGGCGGCAGCGGCCGAGCGCCAACTGGCGGCACCTTTCTTTCCGAACCGGCTGGAAGCGATACGAGCGTTGCAAGCGGTCAGCCGGCTGCCGGTACCCGTTCCGAAAGCCTTGTATTACTTAGGTAACATCTGGTACGATAAACGGCAGTATGCCGAAGCGGCGGATTGCTGGGAGGCCTCGGCCCGCATCGACGATACGTTCCCTACCGTGTGGCGCAACCTGGCGCTAGCCTCTTTCAATAAGCTCGGCAAACCGGACGAGGCGGTTGCATTAATCGAAAAGGCGTATGCGTTGGATACGTCCGACGCCCGCATCCTGCTGGAGCTCGACCAACTGTATAAGCGGTTGAACCGGCCGCACGCCGATCGGCTCGCTTTCCTCGGGCGACATTACGATGTCGTACTCCAGCGCGACGACCTGTACCTGGAGTATGTAACCTTATTGAACCAGACCGGCCGTTACGAAGACGCTATCCGCTTAATCGACGGGCGGCGGTTCCACCCGTGGGAGGGCGGCGAAGGCAAAGTGCCGGCGCAATACCAACTGGCCCGGATCGAACGGGCCAGGCAATTAGCGGAGGAACAGGCTTACGAAGAAGCCCTGTTCCTCATCGAAGCCTGTTTCGTTTATCCGTCCGGTTTAGGCGAAGGCAAACTGGCCGGTGCGCAGGAGAACGACCTCCTGTATTATAAAGCGTGCCTGTTGGAAGCATCGGGACGGAAAGAAGAAGCGGTGAAATTCTTCCGCAAGGCTACGCGGGGAAACCTCCGGCCGTCGGTCGCCCTGTATTACAACGACCAGCAGCCCGACAAGCTGTTTTACCAGGGTCTGGCATTTCGCCGGACAGGAAACGAACGAAAAGCGCGGAGCTGTTTCAACAGCCTGGTTTCGTACGGGGAAAAACACCTGTACGATCGTCCCCGGGCAGACTATTTCGCCGTTTCGCTCCCTGAACTCCAGGTATGGGAAGAAGATGCCGGTAAGCGCAACCGGGTGTGTTGCTACTACCTCCTCGGCCTGGGATGGCTGGGCCTGGAAGATTTCACCCGGGCCGTCCGGTACTTCGGAGAGGCTGCCCGACTCGACCTGAATCATCAAGGCGTACAGATACATCGGGCTATGGCGGAACGCCGGCTGAAAGACATATCGCATTCCATTCACTCTAATACGACGGAAGTATGAAAACGAACTTGTTCACCTGGCTTTGGGCGGCGGTATTCTTCGGTACGCCGCTACAGGCAAAAGAAATCAAAGCGACCTCGCCCGACAAGCGGTTGGAGGTGTGTATCTCGGTCGATGCGGACGTTTCGGTACAGGCGTACCTCGACGGCAAGCGGCTGTTCGCAATCCGTGACCTGCACCTCGATACCGACCGCGGAACGATACCGGGGCGCCATCCGGTCGTCCGGTCGGTTAAAACGACGGCCGTAAGCCGTACCGTGCGTCCGGAAATAAAAGAGAAGAACGGGGAAATACCCGAGGCCTATACCGAAACGACGGTATGCTTCCGGGAAAGCCGGCTCCAGTTCCGGGTGTATAACGAGGGGGTCGCCTACCGCTTCGTTACCGAGCTGCCGGATACCCTTACCGTACACAACGAGCAGGCGCGCTTCGTGTTCGACGGAGCGGCGCAGTTCACTTATCAGCACGACGACCGCATGCACAGCGACTACGAAGCGCCCTACGTTACCCGGGCACTGACCGGGTTGCCGTCCGGCTCCATGGGCAACCTGCCTGCGCTGGTACAGACGCCGGCGGGAAAGGTGATTTTCCTCGAAGCCGATGTCGACGATTATCCCTGTATGTGGCTCAAGAAAGAAGGCGACGCGCTCGTCACACATTTCTGGCCCTATCCGAAGGCTTACACCCCGGAAGGGAACCCTAAGAACCGGCGCCGGGTATCGGCATGCGAAGCGTACATCGCCCGTACGGAGGGCACGCGTGCTTTTCCGTGGCGTATCCTGGGTACGGCTCGCGAAGACACCGATTTGCTGAACAACCAGTTGGTATACCTGTTGGGGCCTGCGTGCCGGATTGCCGACCCTTCCTGGATCGAACCGGGCTGGGTTACGCTCGACTGGTGGTCGCGGCGCGGCCTGTACGGCGTCGACTTCCAGGCCGGGGTCAATACGGAAACAGCCCGGTATATGATCGATTTCGCCGCGGCTTTCGGTATCCGCTATTTCCTGCTCGACGACGGCTGGACGCTGGGAGAAGACCTCACGCGCAGCATCGATGCGCTGGATATGGAAGCGGTCGCCGCGTATGCCGCTTCCAAAGGAGTAGGCTTGATGCTGTGGGTAACGTACGATTTGTTCGACAGCCAGATGGAGGCTGCGTTACAGCAGTTTGCCCGGTGGGGCGTGAAGGGAATCAAGGTCGACTTTATCAACCGCTCCGACCAGGAAGCCGTCAAATTCTACCGCCGGGCGGCCGAAGCGGCGGCGCGCTACCGGATGGTGCTCGATTTTCATGGAGCGTATAAGCCCGACGGGTTGCGCCGCGCCTATCCGAACATCCTGACCCGCGAAGCCCTGATCGAGTTCGAATACAGCGGAGGTACGTCGCTCGATAACCCCGACCACCACTGTACCCTGCCGTTTATCCGCAACGTAGCCGGCCCGATGGACTACATCCCCGGCACGCTGAACAACGGTACGAAAGGAAGCTTCAAGCCCGACCACAACCGCCCGATGGGGCAGGGCACGCGCGCCCATTCGATGGCGATGGCCGTAATTGCCGAGAGCCCGATGCAGATGCTTCCCGATGCGCAGAGCGACTATTACCGCGAAGAAGTCTGTACCCGTTTCCTGGCAGCCATCCCGACGGAATGGGACCGGACTGTGCCGCTGAACGGCAGGATAGGCGATTACCTGTCTGTAGCCCGCCGTCGTGGAAACACCTGGTACGCAGCCTCTATCACCGACTGGACGCCGCGTACCCTCACCCTCGCTTTCGACTTCCTCGACGAAGGAAGAACCTATACGGCGGAGATATTCCACGATGGCCCGAACGCCGGCATCCGGGCTATCGACTATAAACGGACGGTTTGCCGCGTGAGCAAGGGCGATACCCTGACCGTTTCGCTGGCCTCCGGCGGCGGATGGGTAGCCCGGATATTTTAGAACCTTTGTTAATACCCTTTATTTATGAACAGAAAATTAATCGTATTCGGCGCGTTATTATCGCAGGTCTGGATAAGTTCCGGGCCGCTCTATGCGGATAATACCAGCGAACAGGAGCCTTCCGCAGCGAAGGACGTCCCGGCCAGCCAACGGAAAGGCACGGTAACGGGTATGGTGTACGACGCCCAGGGATTGCCTTTGCCGGGAGTCTCTATTATGGAAAAAGGCACGGCGAACGGCACCGTGACCGATGTCGACGGGC
Source organism: Parabacteroides sp. (assembly GCA_048468815.1). Lineage (GTDB taxonomy): Bacteria > Bacteroidota > Bacteroidia > Bacteroidales > Tannerellaceae > Parabacteroides_B. The sequence goes on along the minus strand of DBGBSM010000366.1, from coordinate 8,647 downwards.
GGTTCGCGCTTTCGGTAACCGGCGAGAAGGCCGTGTTGCAATTCTCTTTTATCGGGTATGCTCCGCAGGAAGTGCACGTAGGAAGCCGTACGGAGCTTACGGTAAGGCTGGCCGAAGATACCCGCTACCTCGACGAGGTGGTGGTAGTGGGGTACGGCACGCAGAAAAAAGTAAATCTTACCGGTGCCGTGGCGGCGGTAAAGGTCGACGAAAAGCTGTCGAGCCGTTCGGTAAGCAACGTTTCGTCGGCGCTGTCGGGCATGATTCCCGGCTTGTCGGTGCAACAAAGCACGGGGATGGCGGGCGCCAACAACTCGGCCCTGCTTATCCGCGGACTGGGTACCGTAAACAACGCCAGCCCGCTCGTGGTGGTGGACGGGATGCCCGATGTAGACATCAACCGCATCGACATCAACGACATCGAGAACATCTCGGTATTGAAAGACGCTTCATCTTCGGCCATTTACGGTTCGCGCGCCGCCAACGGGGTGATTCTGGTCACCACCAAAACGGGGAAAGGGAGCGGCAAGGTACAAATCAACTACACCGGCTCGGTGGCCTTTTCCAAGCCTACGAGTTTCTATCATGTGCTGCAAAATTATCCGCGTGCGCTTACGTTACACCAGCGCTCGTCGCGCGCCGGCCGCAGCATTCCCAGCTTCAGCGACGGCACCGTCGACGAGTGGATGGCGATGGGGCTGGTCGACCCGGTGCGTTTCCCCAACGAAGACCAACTGGACTGGGTAACGCAAACCGGTCATGTGCAACTGCACAACCTGTCGGCCTCGGGCGCCGGCGAGAAGCATAACTTTTTCCTGTCGCTGGGGTTGCTCGACGAAGAAGGCTTTATGATTAACAACGATAACAACCGGTACAACTTCCGGTTCAACATGGACTACAAAATCCGTCCGCGCCTGACGGTAGGCACACGCCTCGACGGGCAGTGGACGAAAATGACGTTCCCGTACGCCAACGGTTTCGTCGACTATAACGTCGACCACCTTCCTTTGTCCATCGCCATTACGGGGTTGTATCCGTACAACGCCGAAACGGGGCAGTACGGCGGGGTGATGGCCTACGGCGAGGCCAACAATGCCGCCAACCTGTACGCCGATTACAGTTCGCGTCACAACGAGCGGGAACGGCAGGAACTGAACGCCAATTTCTATGCCGAGTGGGAATTCCTGAAAGGATTCACGGCGCGTATCGACTTCGGCGTCCGGTACTACAACCAGTTCCAGAAATCGTATCTTTCGCCCACCGGGATGCAATTGTACAACTTCCAAACCGACAAAGCGGTGCAAACGTTTATTCCGGCCAGCTCCGGAATCAGCAACGCCTCGAACCAGGGATACAAAACGCTTACCCAATTCCAGTTGCGGTACGAGAAGACCTTTCGCGAGGTACACCGTTTCTCGGCGATGGCGGCCATGAACGAAGAGTACTGGTCGAACCGCTGGTTCTCGGCCGGCCGCGACGACCGGTTGCATACCAACATCACCGAAATCGACGGCGCGCTCACCAAAACGCAACGTACCGCCGGGGCGTCCGATGCAGAAGGGCTTCGCTCATTTCTGGGCCGCGTAAACTATGCGCTGCTCGACCGGTATCTGTTCGAGTTCAACTTCCGCGCCGACGGTTCCTCCAAGTTCCTGCCGGGACACCAGTACGGTTTCTTCCCGTCCGGCTCCGTGGGGTGGCGTTTCTCGGAAGAGGCGTTCTTCGCCGGGGTGAAGCGGTACGTTTCGTCCGGGAAGCTCCGGGTATCGTACGGCTCGCTGGGGAACAACTCGGGCGTGAACAAATACGAGCAGAAAGATACGTTCGCCAGCACGCCGTATGCCCTGAACGGCAATACGTTGGTTCAGGGGTTCAGCGCGAACAAGATGATTAACCGCGATTTCACCTGGGAAAAGACGTCGGTGGCCAACGTGGGCCTCGACCTCGGCTTCTTCGACAACCGACTCACGGCGGAAATCGACTGGTACGACCGGCTTACCAGCGGCATGATACGTCCTTCGCAGCTTTCCACCCTGCTTACCGGTTACAGTGCGCCCCGCGTGAACATGGGCGACCTGCGCAACCGGGGCGTGGAACTGAATCTGCGTTGGCAGTCGTTGGCAGGCCCGGTGAATTACGGGGCCACGTTCAACTTCTCGTACAACCGCGACCGGCTCGAGTCGTGGAACGAAGAGCGGAGCCCGAGCAAGATATTTATCGACATGCCGTATTACTTTAATTATTGCCTGGTATCGACGGGCATCGCCCAGACCTGGCAGGATATCTTCGATGCGCCGATTCACAACAACACGAATCTCGCACCGGGCGACCTCTTGTACGAAGACCTGAACGGCGACGGCCAGATAACGGGCGCCGATAAGAAGGCGACACCGAAAATCAACGAACAACGCCCGACGGCCAACTACGGCCTTTCGTTATTCGCCGAATGGAAAGGGCTCGACATCAGCCTGCTGTTCCAGGCTACTACCGGACGCAAGGATTACTGGCTGGAGAAGATGAATACGGTGAATATCGAAGATAAGCGGTATGCTTTCCAGGAACTTCACTGGAACGACACGTGGAGCCTGGAAAACCGCGGGGCGCGACTGCCCCGCATGGTATCGGTCAACTCGGGCCGTAACCTCGAAGAGTCGACCTTCTGGCTGCAAAGCCTGAGCTACCTGCGGATGAAAAACCTGCAAGTCGGTTACAACCTGCCGAAAGCGTGGCTACGGAAACTCACCGTCGATAAGCTGCGTATCTACGCATCGGCCGAGAACCTGTTCACGCTGACCGCCTGGGACGGCGTAGACCCGGAGAAGGCCAAGGCGGGCAACCAGGTGAAAGACGACCCGTTCCCGTTGATGCGGACGTTGTCGGTGGGTGTGAATGTGGGATTTTAATATTATACGGATATGAGAAAACAGATAAACGAAATCGCTATCGCGTTGGCTTTGTGCTTCGCCGTGACGTCGTGCGTGAACGACCTGCTCGACCAGAAGCCGACCAAAGACCTGTCGTCCGACCTTTTCTGGGAATCGTCTGACGACGCTACGTCCGCCTTGTACGGCGTATACCAGGCCACCCGCACCTTCTTCCACAAGAACTATGCGTGGGACGGGGCAAGCGACATCATGTGGGCTAACGTACGCAATCCGTACGGCAACTACAACCCGGCGGCTATCGGCGCCAGCTACGACCAGCACTGGAAGAACGCCTACCAGGTAATCAACCGGGCCAACTACGTGCTGATGCACGTGGAAGAGATGCTGCCGAGGTACGCCGACGAGAAAACGCAAACGGAGCTGAAGCGCATCAAGGGAGAGCTGTTCTTCCTGCGCGCCCTGGCCTATTTCCGCCTCATCGACTTGTGGGGCGACGTACCGTTCTATACGCATGTGCTCGACGGGAACCGGGAAGCGTACAGCTTACGCCGCACGCCGCGCAGCGAAATAAAAGACAGCATCCTGAAAGACCTCGAGTATGCCAAGACCGCCATCCCGGTTAAAATAGCCGACGGGCAGCGCGGACGCGCCACGCGGGTGGCCGTATACGGGTTCAGCGGCAAAATCAAGCTGTATTGGGCGTGCTGGATGAAGAACGCCGGGAATACCGCCGAGGCCGATACGTATTACCGGGCCGCGGCCGGAGATTTCGCCGAGGTAATGAAGCCCGAATACGGGCGGCGGCTCTACATGAACGGCGAGCCGGGCGAACCCGAGAAGCCGTACTACGCCGACTTGTTCGACGGGCTGCACGAATATAACGAAGAAGTGATTTTCGCCACGAGCAACGCGGGTCCCAGTCTGGGCGTAGGGCTGGGCGATACCTATACGTACGATTTCGCCACCCGGAGCACGGGTGCGGGCGGAGCGAACGTAACGCCTTGCATCCGGCTGGCCGACCGGTACCAACTGCTGGCTACCGGCGACTACGCCGAGCCGCTGGTTACCAGCCCGGACGACGGTAAGGAAACGTTGCGGAACGGGGCCTGTAACCCCGAGTCGTACCAGGGGCGCGATTACCGGCTGTACGCCACGGTGATGTGGGACGGCCAGAAGATGTTGCGCGTATCCGACGACGGAAAGACGATAGGCCCCGATACGCTGATATTCCGGTACAAGTTCAGCGACAATGTAACGTACATCAATGCGCAGGGGCCGCGTACCGGCTACATCTTCCGCAAGTACGTGCGGCAATATGCTTTCGGGCCGCGCGAGGAGGGGCAGCAAGACCAGTACCTGATGCGGCTGCCCGACGTGTGGCTGATGTACTGCGAAGCGGTGAACGAATACAACAACGGCCCGACGGCCGAGCTGTTCGAACTGGTCGACCGGATTCGCGCCCGCGGCGGCCTGCCAGCCTTAGACCGGGCGAAGTTCGCCGGTAAGGAGGCGTTCTTTAAGGCGGTGGAACAGGAACGCATCGTGGAGCTGGTGGCCGAGGGGCACCGTTTCTTCGACATCCGTCGCTGGAACCTGGTGGAAAAGATATGGCCGCAGCCGAACGGGCAACGGCTTACGAGCACCTGGGGCGAAGGCGAGTGGTACCGCGACGAGTTCCGCAATGCGCAAGAACGCGATTACCAGCGTTTCTACCTCTTTAAGATTCCGGAGAACGAAATCCGGATGAATCCGAATCTTACGCAAAACGAGTGTTGGTTATAAATGGATAAGAAAACGATGAAAAGGAAGAGTATATTGGGGGGTATCTTGCTGGCGGTGGCGCTGGCTTCGTGCGGCGACTATCCCATCGACGAGAACGGGCTGCTGATTACCGAGCGCACGGCTTGTTACATGAGTTCGTTCGACCTGGTGGGTACCGACCACCAGACGGTGCTGGTAAGCCGTCCCACCGTGGAGAACGGCCTGATCGATACGGTGGCGTGTACGGTGAACGCCACGGCTAAGTTCGGAACGAACCTGAAGAAGGTAAAGCCGTATTGCAGCGTGACCGACGATATTACCGTGCAACCGGGCATGGGTAACTGGGTAGACTTGACGGAGCCGCTCGAATACACGTTGGTGTCGGGCAACCGGAAGATAAAGAAAACGTACACGGTAACGGTTACCGTGCAGTATTAACCGCAACGGGCGGAAGCGCGACGGGGCGGACAGGCGCTTGCACAGGGTGGCACGCGTCGTTTCCCCGGGGTGCGGCCGCCCGGCAATCAAACGAAACAGGAATGAAAAAGAGTTGGATATATTGGCTTCTCCCGTGTGCCTGGCTGGCCGTATCGGCTTGCTCGGACGACGAGGGCGGGAAAGCGTCGTTGCAGAACGAGTTGATTAAACGTACGGTTTCGCCGTTGGTGGCGGGCGAGCGGATCGAGTTTGCGTATGCCGCGGGCTTGCCGGGGGGCAAGTTGCAGTCGGTACGGGCGGAGGCTTCGGCGGCGGGTGCCGCGGGAACGGGCTTCGAGCCGTATGCCTGGCGTACGGAGAACGGAACGGACGTATCGACGGAGGCGGCGCGGGATTGCATCACCCAAGGGGCGGTTTCGACGGCCGTCGTGATCGATGCCGAAGCGGTTACGCTGCGGTACGGGTATGTGATTCCTCCGGAACTGAAGGGGAAGGAGGTGTCGTTCGTATTCTCGGCGCTGTCGCAATCGGGCGAAACGGTGGAGTTCGGTACGCCGGCTTACCGGGTATCGAACATGGAGATGGCGAAGGGGATCGCCTTGTCGGGCGCTCCCGACGGTGCGCGTTATTTCTCTATCGCGGATATGAAGGCGTATACGCGGCAGGAGGTGGAGAGCGGGAACCTGGCGGACCGTGTCGACTTCGTGTACGGATATGCGGCGAAGAAGTCGGTCGGCGACAAGTCGTACGCCTACAAGCATGCGTTCTTTTCGCCTGCGGCCGAGGCGTATTATCCGGACGGGTTCGCCTGGCCTGCGGGCTGGACGAAGAACCGCACGCTGATGGAGAAGAAGCTGTACGTATGGGACGGCCAGTTGAAGGAGGATAAGAATAACGCGATTTATGTGGACGATATGGATTTGCAACGGCAATCGTTCGGGAACGCGGCGGATTATGTGCTCGATCTGAAGGCGGAGGGGAGCGTTTTCATGCAATCGCACGACGGCCGGTATGCGGCGTACCTGTATATCAACCGGGTGGATGATAAGGGGGAGACGGTGGTTGTAGGGGTGAAGAGGCTGGAGGTTCTTTAATGAAAGAGCCTTTGAAGAAAACCTGGCTTTTGCCTTGACAGGCGGTTTAGGCCGTTATCCCGGCGAGCGAAAACCCCCGTCGGGATAACGGACAACACCGGCACGTGAAGAAGCAAGGCAGCCTTCGCAAGAAAGCCCTTTGTTTCTTTCAGCGGAAAGAAAACCTTTTCTACCTTCGTTGCTTTTAAAAGAAACGAAGCCCGGCGGCAAGCGATAGTATACAACTAAATTAACATATCCATGAAACTACAACTACTCACAGCGGTTGCCGCAGCACTTTGGCAGGCAACCGCCCTCACCGCCACCCCGGCAACCGTTACATCGCCCGGGGGCGCATTACGCTTCGCGTTGCGCGTTGCGCCCGGCACCGGCGAGCTCGCCTATACCGTTTCGTACCGCGAGCGGCCGGTGATACTCGAGTCGGAGCTCGGCATTACCGGATGGGAAAACGGGATGGCGCTCGACAGCACGCAAACGGTTTCGGTAAACCGTACCTGGCGCCCCGTGTACGGCGAGCGGGCCGAGGTGCGCGACCGGTACAACGAAACCACCTTCTTCCTCAGCCGTCCCGGCCGCAAAGACCAGCTTCACCTCGTGGTGCGGGCGTACGACGAAGGCGTCGCTTTCCGGTACCGGTACGGCGGCAGTTCGTACCTGCGTATCACCGGCGAGCAAACCACCTTCCGCGTGCCGGACGAAACCCGTTGCTGGTTCGCTCCGTTCGCCCAGGCAGAGTACCGGCGCCTGCCGGTGAAAGACTGGCCGGGCGAGGCGGAACGTCCGCTGACGCTGGAACTACCCGGCGGCCTGTACGCGTGCCTGGCCGAAGCCGCGCTGACGGATTACAGCCGTACCAAGTTCTTCGTAAAGAACGGTGAAACCGGTACCATCCGTTGCCGGATGTACGACGCCGTGGAAGAAATCGCTCCCTTCGCCACTCCGTGGCGCGTGGTGATGGTAGCGGAGCGGCCTGCCGACCTGTTGGCCAATAACGATTTGATTCTGAACCTCAACGAACCTTGCCGGATAACCGATACCCGCTGGATCAAGCCCGGGAAGGTTATCCGCAGCGTATCGCTTACCACGGAAGGGGCGAAGAAAACCGTCGACTTCGCCGTGAAGCGGCACCTGGAGTATATCCATCTCGACGCCGGATGGTACGGGGCGGAAACCTCCAAGGAGTCTGACCCGCGGAAGTCGGAAGTCGACCCGGCGCGGTGCAGCGTGAACGACCTCGACATTCCCGAGGTGGTACGGTACGCCCGCAGTAAAGGCGTCGGCGTATGGTTGTACGTCAATCAGCGGGGGCTTACCGAGCACCTCGACGAACTGTTGCCGTTGTACCGGTCGTGGGGCGTGGCGGGCATCAAGTTCGGCTTCGTACACGTAGGCTCGTTCCGCTGGACGGCGTGGCTGCACCGCGCCGTCAGGCAGTGTGCCCGGTACGGCCTGATGGTAGACATTCACGACGAGTACCGCCCCACCGGTTTCAGCCGCACCTACCCTAACCTGCTCACCCAGGAAGGCGTGCGGGGAAACGAAGAGTTTCCCGACGGCGATACGAATACCACGCTGCCTTTCACCCGGTTTATTGCCGGCGCCGCCGACTGCACCGTGTGCTATTATCACCGCAAAGAGCTCAAGCCGGGGTTGGCCAACAGCCTGAACGCCCGCTCGCTGCAAAACACCGCCTGCCACCAGTTGGCCTTGTCGGTAATCGACTACAGTCCCCTTCAGTTTTTGTACTGGTACGATGTACCCGACGATGTACAGGACGAGCCGGAACTGGAGTTCTTCGACCGCCTGCCCACTGTGTGGGACGATACCCGGGTGCTCGACGGCCGGATAGGCGAGTACGTCGCGCTGGCGCGCCGGAAAGAGGGCGTATGGTTCGCCGGCGTCATCACCAACAACGAGGCGCGCCGGATGCGTCTTCCTCTTTCGTTTCTCGAACCGGGGAAGAAGTACGAACTGACCCTGTACACCGACGGCGGCGAAGCCGTACCTACCCGCACGCACGTGAAAATCGAGCGGAAAACGGTGACGGCCCGCACTGTGCTCGGGCTGGATTTGCTTCCCCGCGGGGGATGCGCTTTGCTGATAGAGCCTGTTTGAATGCAGGCTTCTACAGCTTTTATCTGCCTGTTCCGCGGGTCGCGAGGGGCGTCGGCCGGCGGTTGCGTTTCTTTTTCGAAAGAAACGAAGGTAGAAAACGTTGCTTTCTTTCTGCGGAAAGAAAGCTATCAAAGAAAGCGCTTTTCTTTGCGAAGGCTGGCTTTTCTCCGGCGAGGCCGGGATTGGCCGTTACCACGGCGGGGTTTTTCGCTCGCCGCGAGGGCGTCTGCCGACGGCGCCTACCGGCGGTCTTCATTTTTTGGCTTGACCCAAAAAACGAAGCAAAAAAGGTCAAGGGCTACGTCCGCTTCGCTACATCCCGGCTTTCGTTCGCTAAAAGCCCCGAACTCGCTT
>DBGBSM010000365.1:0-7447 GCA_048468815.1 Parabacteroides sp. | reverse complement strand
CTATTTCTACAGGATTGGTGTCGAACGAAGAATCAGGTTGCTTGCGGAATCGTGCTGTTCGTATTAGTGGTACAACGTATATTCCCCCTAAAAGTCAGCAAGAGATAAAAAGCAAACTGAACGAGATTCTTTTTCAGCAAGAAGAATATACCAATCCGTTAGAAAAAGCGGTTTACTTGCATTGTAATCTTGCTCGTCTACAACCTTTCATCGATGGAAACAAACGGACTTCCCGTATGGTAGAAAGCATTGTCTTGATGAACGCAGACATCATTCCTGTGTATTCTGCTAAAGATTCCGATATGCTGAGCTATAGAAGAGGCTTGATAGCTTTTTATGAAACAGAAGATTATAGCAAATATGCAGACTACTTTTTGAACAGGCAGATTGAAAGAATCGAGGAAATAAGATAGTTTTTTTCTCGTTTCGATTAACATGCTACTGTTTATTTGAGGCAGTCTCTACCTATTTTTATTAGTGCTATTGTTAAAGAAATAAGGGATATTATCCAGGCAATCCAACTTCTTGTTGCATCCTCTATTCCGTTTTCTCCGACAAATAAATTAAAAACAATCCCGCACAAATAAGCGCCATGCCGATTCCCACGTATACCCATTCCCGGCGGGTTTTGTGTTCCTTGTTTATCAGTACGCCGCCGAAAACGGAAACGATAACGGCCGCCTGGCTTACCGGGTAAGCTACCGCCAGTCCCAGCCGAGCCTGCGACAGCAGCAACGCGATATTGCCTATCCCCCAGATAAGGCCGATAATGCCGTTGCGGAGCGAGAGCCGCGTAAACGGCCGTGATTTGAACATTGCCAGGCTTATCCCGGCAATGGCCGTAATTTGCCCTGTCGATTGCGGAAGGATGCTGTTCCAGCCGTCGATTTTGTAATAGTTGAGAATGCCGACGTAGGCCGTGAACCCCAGCGCAGCGATTACGTTAATCAGAATTCCCTTTCCCCATTGCGGTTTTTCGCCGTCCGGGCTGTTTTGTTTATACGAAGTAAAAAAAATGCCGGCGATAATCAGCGCCAGAGCGGTAAAGCCGTATGTTTTGGCCGGAGCCGAAGCCCATTCGCCCCACATCACGCCGAGAAGCGAAGTACCGATAATCTGACCGCCGTTCAGGATAGGAGTGGAGCGGGCTACACCCAGGCAGCCGATGCCCATGAATTGCCCTACCGACCCTACCGCCCAGCATACGCCCGATAAAAAGCCGACCAGGAAAATAAACGGCGACAACTCCGGCCGGCGGAAAACGAACACCGCCAAGGCGAAAATGAAACCACCCAGTGCAATGCCCATCGATTGCTCCGTAGGCTTCCCGCCGATTACGGTTCCGATAACCGGAACCAAACCGAATGACAAGACGGGGATAAAGGCTACCAGCCATTCTATCAGGTTCATCTTCTTAACTTGTCAGGCATCCGGTCCGAGAATCGATAAAGCGCCGTCTACCGTGTAGGTACTTCCGGTAACGTACGAGCTGGCGCCCGAAGCCAGGAATAAGGCTACGTTCGCCACTTCCTCCGGCTTTCCGCCCCGGTGGAAAGGAATAATCCGTTCCGCCCTTTTCAGTTTTTCCGGGTCGCTCGTGACCCGTTCGTTGATGGGGGTGAGAATCATGCCGGGCGCAATGTTGTTCACTGTCAACTCGCGGTCGGCCAGTTCGAGCGCCATCGTGTAAGCCAGGTTGCGCATCCCCGCTTTGGCTGCGTTGTAGTTGGCGTTACCCCACACGTTGATATACTGGTGAATCGAGGTGATATTGATAATCCGGCTTCCCTTGTACGTTCCGTATTTCTTTTTTATCTGCAGGAATTCGCGGCTGCAAAAGAAAGGCCCGTACAGGTTTACTTTCACCACTTTGTCCCATTGCTCCGTAGTCATATCCTCCACCGGCGTAAGGCTGCCGTTGATGCCGGCATTGTTCACCAGGATATCGATGTCGCCGAAATCCTGCTCTACGGCGGCGAAGAACCGCTTTATGTCGGCCTCGTCGGCCACGTTTAACCGGTAAATCCGGGCTTTCCCGCCGGATTTTTCGATTTCTTCCAGTACCGCTTTCGCCCGGTCTTCGCCCGAGTTGTAAGTTACCGCTACCTCCGCCCCTTCCTTCGCGAATAAAGAGGCGATAGCCTTTCCGATACCGGAACTCGAGCCGGTAACGACGGCTTTTTTCCCTTTCAACGTATCCATCTTTATTTCTTTAGTCTACCGTAATCACTATCTTACCTTTTATCTTTCCGCTTTCCATCGCCCGGTGAGCTTCCGGTATTTGTTCGAACGGGAAAATACGGTCGATATGTACCTGCATATCGCCGTCGGCCAGCATGCCGGCAATGCGGCGCATCGCATCCCCGTCGGAGTGCATCAGGATGTGCTTGTAGTTTTTTCCAGGCTGCTCGCGGGCCGCCCGGTCGGCTTCCGGCTTTTTGTCGGAAGGCAGCAACACAATCGTACCGCCCGGCTTCAGCACTCGCAGCGAGCGCACGAAATTTTCGCCGCCCACCGTATCGAGTATGAAATCCACCTCGTTTACCATTTCCTCGAACCGCTGGTTCTTGTAGTCGATCACTTCGTCGGCGCCTAAACTTTTAACGAAATCCGCATCGGCCGCCGAAGCCGTAGCTATTACGTAACACCCTTTGTTTTTGGCTATTTGTACGGCATAGTTGCCTACGCCGCCCGCCCCTCCGTGAATCAGTACACGTTGTCCTTTCCCGATATGTCCGGTGTCGACGAGCGCCTGCCAGGCCGTTAGCGGCGACTGGGTGGCAGCAGCCGCCTCTTCGTGCGAGAGGGTAACCGGCTTGCGAGCCAATTGTGCGGCGGGAGCTTTAGCAAACCGGGCATACGAGCTTCCCGGCCCCGGGAAACCGATTGTGCCGAATACTTCGTCGCCGGTGCCGAACTCCGTAACGCTTTCGCCCGTACGGACGATTACCCCCGATACATCCCAACCCAGCACCATGGGATGTCGGTTTTTTACATATTCGCTCATCCCTTCCCCTTTCCGGGTTTTGATGTCGATGGGGTCGATACCGGCCGCCTTCACTTCGATTAGTACTTCCCCTTTTCCCGGGATGGGTTCGGGAACGGCTTCTATGACGAAGTTTTCCGGTCCGCCGAACCGTTTTAATATCATCGCTTCCATTTTCATACGCTTTAATCCGTCCGGAATAATATGTAACAATTGCCGGCGCCGGTTTGTTAGGCGAGCCCGGCGCCGGTGTGGGCAGAGAGGAGGAATTAATTCTTTGCGGCCGGGAAGAAGGGAGAAATAGAAGAAGGTTGTTTCGGATTTATTTCTTTACTTTGCCGTATCCGGAAGCGCAAATAGGCGTTATTCCGGGTTGCTTGCCTGCATTCGGAGTCGGTTACATCGGAGAAGAAGGAATAAACCGGCGTGGGATAGGAAGATATAGGATAGGGGCATCTCCGGAAGGTAAAGCCGGAAGAAAGTTCCGGATGCTCCGTAGGTTAAAAACTAAATTGTACGGATATGAAAAAACATGTTCTTTTTTGGGGGGGAATGGCTGTCGCAGCATGGGGTATAACGGCTTGTTCGCCCAATCGTCCGGCTGTTCCGGAAAACGAGTACCTGATACACGGCCGGTTGGAAAACGTGCCCGACGGCACGGTAATCCGGCTCGAAAAAAAAGAAAGCAATATGTACTTTCTTGTGGCGGAGGACACGTTGAAAAACGGCGAATTTTTTTTCCGGGATACCGTATCGGTGTTGAAGCCCTTGTTGGTATCGGGCTCGGAGAAAGGGTTTCCGGGAGCGATGCTCGACGTATGGGTGGCCCCGGGCGAATATATACGAATTACCGGAAAGGATAAGCTGATAAAAACGTGGCACGCCGAAAGCGACCTTCCCGAACAGCAAGAAGAAAACAAGTATAATGCGGCCGTAATGCCCGAGCAAAAAAAGATGATGGAATACGAAGCGGAAGAATACGGTTTGTTGCGGCTGATGTTCAACGAGCATAACGGCGACGAGGCGTTTATAACAAAGAACTTCCCGCGGGTCGATTCGATTCGCGAGTTGGAACGTCCGCTGCGCCTGGCTATCTGGAAAAAGGAGCTGGAGTATATGAAAACCGCGCCGGTTACGGATATTTGGATGGAAAAGCTCCGGTTTTACGCTTCGGTTCTTCCGCACCAATCCGTAATGCCTTACCGCACGGAAGTGGAAGAACTGTTTGCCCGCATACCGGAAGCCGGAAAACAAACGGCGCTCGGGCAGGAAATCGCCGCATACGTTTATCCCGCTTCTACGGTGGGCGTAGGCGATAAAATGGTAGACGGCGATTTGTACGATACGGAAGGGCGCCTGCATCGTCTTTCGGAATTCGAGGGCCGTTACCTCCTGCTCGATTTCTGGAGCCAGGGATGCGCCCCTTGCCTGGAATCGCTTCCCGAACTGGCGGTAGTGGCCGATGCGTATCGCGACAAGCTGGCCATCGTAAGTATCAGCGAAAGTCCGGAAGCCTCGTGGAAAAAGTTCGTGCGCGAAAAGAAACTGGGCGGCAATCAATGGAACGAGTTGCGTAACGGGCGTACCGGTTTATCCGCCCGATACCAGGTAAAGGGCATACCGCATTACGTACTGATTGCGCCCGACGGAACGATACGCGACGTGTGGGGTGGCTATGGCAAGGGCAGCCTTATCGGTAAAATGAAGAAACTTATCGAATAACGTCCGGCCGGGAACAGGCAAGTAGTGACCCGGAGACGGCGCCGGGAAATCCCGGTAAGAAGTTGCGGAACCGTAGCGTTTATAAATCCTTCATTATAAAAACGCTGCGGTTCCGTTTTTTTGCGGATTTCCGGCGGATAATCCGCCGGTTGGGAAGAATCGCTAACTTATCAGGGAAAATCGCTATGGTACGGACGGGAAAAAAGAAAGAATTTTGCAACGTAAGTCGAACACATTTAAAAAAGAAAGAATATGAAGACAAAAGCGAATGATTTGTTTTACCGGTTTCTTAACCTGGCAGCTTCTTCCCAAAAATTGGGAATTAACCTGATCCGTATAGCGATTCTGATTATCTTCGTGTGGATAGGCGGATTGAAATTCTGGAATTACGAAGCCGAAGGAATCGTGCCATTTGTAGCGAACAGTCCGTTTATGAGCTTTTTTTACACCCAACACGCCCCCGATTACAAAAGCTATAAGCTGAAGGAAGGCGAATTCGACCAGGCCAAGCACGAGTGGCATGTAAAAAACAATACGTACGGGTTTTCGCGTGGCCTCGGCATCTTGATTATGAGTATCGGTATCCTGGTGTTTCTGGGAATTTTTTCTCCCAAAATCGGGTTGGCCGGTACGGTGTTGGCCATTGTTATGACTCTCGGCACGCTCTCTTTCCTGGTTACTACGCCCGAAGTGTGGGTGCCCGACCTGGGAAGCGGCGAATCCGGATTCCCCTTGCTCACCGGTGCCGGCCGCTTGGTGATAAAAGATACGGCTATCCTGGCGGGCGCTTTGGTGGTGCTGTCGGATTGCGCCCGGAGAATCTTGAACGGTAACCCGCAAAAACAAGCTTGATGAAAAAGTACGACGCAATTATAATCGGTTTCGGAAAGGGCGGGAAAACGCTGGCTTCCGACTTGGCCGCACGCGGACAAAAAGTGGCTGTTATCGAAAAAAGCGATAAGATGTACGGCGGCACTTGTATCAACATCGGTTGCATTCCCACCAAAGTGTTGGTACACGAGGCGAAAGAAGCGGCGGCGCACGCCGGTTTTTCTACGGAAGAAAAGAACGATTTTTACCGGCGAGCCGTGAGGCGGAAAAACGAAGTGGTGGAGCTGCTGCGGAATAAAAACTACCATAAACTGGCCGACCACGAAAATATAACGGTTTATACGGGTACGGGAGCTTTCGTTTCGCCTACCTGTGTGACGGTAACGATGCCCGGTGAAACGCTGACGATAGAAGCGGAGTCCGTTTTTATCGATACCGGGGCGGAAACGGTGATACCGCCCATCGAAGGAGTGCGTGACTCGAAGCATGTATATACCAGTACCACGTTGATGGATTCGACCGAGCTTCCCGGGCGGCTGGCGATTATCGGCGGCGGGTATATCGGGCTGGAATTCGCTTCGATGTATGCCTCTTTCGGGTCGGAAGTAGTTGTGCTGGAAGGCTCTTCCGCATTGATTCCCAGGGAAGACCGTGATGTGGCGGAAAGCGTGCAGGCCGTTTTAACGAAAAAAGGAATTGCGTTCCGGATGAATGCCCGGGTAACGGCGGTTCGCGATTCGTTGCAGGGAGCGGTAGTAACGTATGAGGATGCCTGTACCGGGGAGCGTTTCGAGGTAGAAGCGGATGCGGTTTTACTGGCTACCGGCCGCAAACCGGCAACAGCCGGCTTAAACCTGGAAGCGGCCGGCGTACAGGTCGACGAACGGGGTGCTATCGTAACGGATGCCCGGCTGCGCACTTCGAACCCGGCTATCCGGGCAATCGGCGACGTAAAGGGCGGTTTGCAGTTTACTTATATCTCGCTGGACGATTACCGTATTATCCGGGAAGATTTGTTTGGCAACGGAGAACGGACGCTCGACGACAGGAATCCGGTAAGCTATTCGGTTTTTATCGACCCGCCGTTGGCCCGTATCGGAATGAGCGAAGACGATGCCCGCAAAAAAGGGCTCGACATAGAGGTAAAGAAACTGCCGGTGAGCGCCATTCCGCGTGCGCATACCCTGAACGAAACGGAGGGCCTTTTTAAAGCGGTGCTCGATGCGCGTACGAACCGGATTTTAGGTTGTACCTTATTCGGTCCGGAAGCGGGCGAGCTGATTAATACGGTGGCGATGGCCATGCAGACGGGGCGCGACGGAAGTTTTCTGCGGGATTTCATTTTTACGCATCCTTCCATGAGCGAGGCTTTGAACGATTTGTTTGCCTGAAAGATAGAAAGAAGGGCCGGTTGAAAGGCTTTTCCCGGAATAAGGCTCGGACTTGAGATAAGTCCGGGCTTTATCCGTTATGGGCTGGCGGTGTTTTTTTCTTTTTGAATGGGCTTTCCTCCCGGGTGGGGCCGGCTTTGTTTTAAAAGAAGGTGGGTTATCCGATGTATTTTTGATGGTTATCACAAGAACTTTTCATAATTATGAAAAGAACTTTTCACAGTTATCGCAAGAACTTTTCATAGTTGTCGCAAGAACTTTTGACAGTTGTCAAAAAATAATTCTGTGTGCTACCGTTTTTAGTTGATTACTTATTGTTTTGTTAATTAATAAGGTAGGTCGACCCGGTTAAAACTTATTTATACTAAAGGTCGCCTCGTTTCGATCTTATTCATCCAGGAGGTGTACCGGGGCAAAAAGAATCAAAAGAGTCGTCCTTCCAACAACGTGATGAAAAAACATTACAAAGGTTTGCCATGCACCTGCAGGCAGGAAGCCTCCTCATTACTACAGAAAG
>DBGBSM010000364.1:0-6628 GCA_048468815.1 Parabacteroides sp. | reverse complement strand
GTACGTAGAGTTGCGTGCTGTCCATCCGGATTTCGCCTTCGGCCTGCGTCACTTCCAGCCCCGAGCGCTCCTTGAACGAGAGCTTACGGATTACGGCCGTTAGTTCGAGCTGTCGGTTCGAAACCGAGTCGAGTTCGATGTCGAGGTCGGACAGTACGATGTGCGACGGGTCGAATCCCGGCAACGTCGTGGTGTCGCCTTTGCTGTAGGCGAGCGACGAGCCGGTGAACTTCACCTGCGATGCTGCGTAGCGCTGGCGGTCTAAATCCACTTTTCCGTCTTTGAGCAGGGCTTTATCCACCCGCGCGGAAAGGCGCAGGCTGTCGAGCGGCATATCGAGGGCGAACGCCACGTTGTCGAGGGCTACCGATTCCAGGTCGAATTTCCATTGCACCGGCGATTGCACGGTATCTTTTACGGTAGGCGAAGTATCGTTCAGGCAGAGGTAAATATCGCTGTCGGAAAGCGTGAGGTCGTTTACCGTAACCTGTTCTTCGGTAAGGAGCGCCTGGTCGGCCTTGAGCGAGAGGCTGCCCACCGCTCCTTTCACTTTCATTCCTTCGATAAGCGAATCGGAATCCACCGCAACGTTTTTGATGTCGGCGCCGTTCACCACCACCTGTTTTTTGAACAGGGGAAGCAGCCGCACGCTGGCGTTGATTTCGCCGGCGTGCAGCAAGGTGTCGGCCGATGCCGACACTACTTCCACATCGCGTATCGCTAAATTCAGCGGGAAAGAAAGCCGCACGCGGTCGATGCGGATGTCCATGCCGGTAGCCTTCGAAAGGGCCGCCGTCGCTTTGTTTTTGGCGTAGTTTTGTACGGAAGGTATATATAACAGAACGGCCACGAGTACGAAAAGTACTATCGGAATCAGAATGACGAGGCCGGCTACTTTAATCCATCGCTTCATGCTGTTATTGGTGTTTTTATAAAAACAAACGATTGTCAACAAAGTTGATAATTTAACGCGACAAAAATAAACCTGCCGGACGGGTTTTTATCCCGGGAAGCGAAAACCCGTCCGGTTGCCGCCGGGATGTGCTACCGCAAAATTAGGCCGACGGTTATCGAAACTACTTTCGATATTTATGAAAAGAACTTTTCATAATTGTCGCAAGAACTTTTCATAGCTATCAAAAGAACTTTTCACAGCTGTGGTGAGAACTTTTCACAGTTGTCAAAAAATAGCCGGGTAAGCAGGTCGGTCTGTTTTCGATTTTATTCGTAAAGGCGGTTTACCGCGACAAAAATAATCAAAATTGTCGTTTTTCCGAAAACATCATCCCTGTGTTTATTATTGGTTCGTGTGAGCCGGCAACCGAGTCGGTTCCGGGCGGTAAAAATAAAGCGGATTACCCGTTCCGGCCATTGCTACCAGGAATTAACCAAGCCTAAAAAGTGTAGATATTTACTCTATTCCAATAAGTTTCGTACCTTTGTAACCTTTTTGAGCGATCAAAAAAAGAAGTTAGGTTATTTATCACAGAAAAACGATGAAAGAAACAGGGAGATGTGTTCTGCTGTTCTTTTTACTTTATTTTTCCGGCCACGGCATACTCCGGGCGGCTGTACCCGAAACGGATACGCTGGCGCAACAACCGGATACGCTCCGGAAAAAAACGTTTTTCCGGAAGTTTATCGACTATTTCGGGGATGCGAACAAAGAAAAAAAGAACAAGGCGTTCGATTTCAGCATTATAGGCGGTCCTCACTACTCGAGCGACACGAAGCTGGGGCTCGGGCTGGTAGCGGCGGGCCTGTACCGGATGGACCGGCAAGATACCGTACTGCCGCCGTCGAACGTGTCTTTATACGGCGACGTAGCCACCTCCGGATTTTACCTGTTGGGAATCAAGGGTACCAACCTGTTTCCGCACGACCGCTTCCGGCTGGTGTACAACTTATATTTCTTTTCCTTCCCCGGCAATTTCTGGGGAATCGGGTACGAAAACGGCCGGAACGATGAAAACAAAAGCTCTTTCAAACGATTGCAAAACCAGGTGAAGGTAGATTTCCTGGTGAGGCTGGCGCCCAATTTGTACGCAGGCCCCAACGTGAGTTTCGACTACGTGGCCGGAAAAAAATTCACCCGTCCCGAGTTGCTCGAAGGGCAACCCGAATCGACTACCAATACCGGCATAGGCGCTGCGTTGGTGTACGACTCGCGCGATTTCCTTACCAATGCCAGCAAAGGCGTTTACCTGAAGGCCGAGCAACGCTCGTATCCGTCGTTTATGGGAAATAAGTTCGCTTTTTCGCGTACCGACGTAATCGCCGATTACTACCGGCAGGTATGGAAAGGGGGCGTGATTGCGGCCGATTTCCATACGCAGCTCAATTACGGCGACGTGCCGTGGACGATGCTGGCGCCTTTGGGCGGTTCGTACCGGATGCGCGGCTATTACGAAGGGCGTTACCGGGATAAGAATCTCGTGGAGTTGCAGGTTGAGCTCAGACAGAATATCTGGCGCCGGAGCGGAGCCGTAGTGTGGGTGGGCGCCGGCAACGTGTTTAAAAAATTCGACGAGTTCCGCTGGGGGCACACGTTGCCCAATTACGGTATCGGTTACCGGTGGGAATTCAAGAAGCGGGTCAACGTACGGCTCGACCTGGGATTCGGAAAAGGAGAAAACGGATTTATGTTCAATATCAATGAAGCATTTTAACAAACCCGAGGCTTGGTTTACCAATCAAAAACACCTCTACTATCTCTTTCTCGTCGTATTGCTGGTTCCGCATTTGTTCCTGTTTTATACGGAACCGATGGATTGGGCGGCCCGGTGCGCTTTTTTGCTGGCTCCGCTGGGGGCGTATATGGCGTTGCTGGCGGCTTTCCGCAAACCCGGCATTATGGTGTGGCTACTGTTCCCCCTGTTGTTTCTGGGGGCGTTCCAACTGGTACTGCTTTACCTGTTCGGCGAGTCGATTATCGCCACCGACATGTTTCTGAACCTGTTTACCACCAACTCCACCGAGGCGATGGAGCTGCTCGATAAGTTAATCCCTTCCGTAATCGGGGTCGTGGTACTGTATGTACCTACGCTCGTGTTGGCCGTGGTATCTATCCGGTCGAAGCAAACGCTCGGCAACGCCTTCCGTAAAAAAGCGCTTGTACGCGCCGCCTGGATTTTCTTCGCCGGCGTGTCCTTTATTTTCCTGGCCGGATATACGAATCCCGACTTCCGCGTTCGCCACCACATTTATCCCGTCAACGTATTTCACAATATCCGGTTGGCTACCGAGCGGTGGAAAGCGAGTGTAACTTATCCGGAAACGTCGGCGGGCTTTACGTTCGACGCCCGTTCGGAGCGCGACCCGCAACAACGCGAGGTATACGTGATGGTGATAGGCGAAACGGCCCGCGCCATCAACTTCGGCCTGTACGGATACGAGCGCAATACCACGCCCGGATTGCAGCGAACGCCCAACCTGGCTTACTTTACCGATGCCTTGTCGCAGGCCAACGCCACGCATAAGAGCGTGCCGATTCTGATGTCGGCCGCCGCGGCCGAAAACTACGAGTGCATGTACAGGCAGAAAAGCATTATTACGGCATTCAAGGAAGCCGGTTTCCGCACCGCGTTCTTTTCCAATCAGCTTCCCAACCATTCGTTTATCGACTATTTCGCCGCAGAAGCCGATGTGCATACTTTCCTGAAAGAAGACCCGGAAGAGGCGCTGAACCCGTACGATACGGAAATGGTTAAAATGGTAGGTAAATTCATGGAAGCTTACCCGGACGACAAGATTTTTATCGTATTGCACTGCTACGGCTCCCACTTCAATTACTACGAACGGTACCCGGAAGCGGAAGCTTTTTTCACGCCCGACCGGATAGACAAGGTAGACCGGAAGCACCGGGATGTGCTGGTAAATGCGTACGATAACTCGATACGGGCTACCGACCAGGTGCTTACGTCGCTGATAGCGCGGCTGTCGGAGCAAAAAGGCGTGGCCGCGCTGCTGTATACTTCCGACCACGGCGAAGATATGCTCGACGACCGCCGGAACCGCTTCCTGCACTCGTCGCCGGTTCCCACTTACTATCAGTTGCACGTGCCTTACCTGTTGTGGACTTCGGATGCGTACAACCGGGCTTACCCGGATATACTCCCTGCGGCGCAGGCCAACAGCAACCGGCCGGTGATGTCGAATACGTTCTTCCATACCATGCTCGGGGTGGGAGGCGTCGAAACGGATTACCGGAACGATACCCTGTCGGTAGTGTCGCCGCAGTTCCGCGTAACGCCCCGGAATTACCTCGACGACCACAACAAGCCGTTGCCGCTCGATAAGGTGGGATTCAAGGAGGAAGACCTGGAAATGTTCCGCACCCACGGGTTGCGCTATCCGTAACCCTTCCGCGGCGCCGTACAACATTCGCTTCGTACCGATTGTTTTAGGAAAGAACGTGCATCAACTAAAACAAGGAAGTATGAAGGTTATCTTAGATAGGGCCGGCTCGCGCGGACATGCCAACCACGGCTGGCTCGATACGAAACACACATTCAGTTTCGCCGATTACTACAACCCGCAGCGTATCCACTTCGGGGCGCTCCGGGTATTGAACGACGATACGGTAGCGCCCGGAAAAGGATTCGGCATGCATCCGCACCAGAATATGGAAGTGATTTCCATCCCCCTGAAAGGCTACTTGCGCCACGGCGACAGCATCGAGAACAGCGAAGTGATTACGCCGGGCGACATCCAGGTGATGAGCGCCGGCTCGGGTATTTTCCACAGCGAATTTAACGACAGCAACGACGAGCCGCTCGAATTCCTGCAAATCTGGGTGTTCCCGCGTACCAAAAACGGAACGCCGCAGTACAAGAACTACGACATCCGGCAGGTGGAAACGCGCGACAAGCTGTCGCTCATTGTTTCGCCTGACGGCGACGCGCCGGCCTCGATCAACCAGGATGCCTGGTTTTCGATGGGGAAGCTCACGGCCGGGAAAAAGCTCGAATACCAATTGCATAAACCCGGTAACGGGGTATACGTGTTCGTAATCGAAGGGGAGATAAAGTTGGGCGACCTCACGCTTTCGCGCCGCGACGGAGCGGGTATTTTCGATACCGACCGGTTCGAATTCCAGGCGATGGAAGAATCGGAGGTGCTGTTTATGGAAGTACCGATGGAGCTTTCGTAAAGAAACCCGGAGGCAACGCCGAACCGGTGGATACGGGTTAACCGTACCGGGCGCAGCGATGCCGTGCCGCCTGGGTACGCCGGGCGGTGCGCCGTATCTGTACGGCCCGGTTTTATACGATGGTTTCCGGAACGTGGCCGAAGCTGTCCGGCGGCCGGTTTCGCGTTCTTTTTCTGTTTATTTATCCTAAGAATCGTACTTGTAAGGTAAATAATCGTCTATTCTGATACTTACCTTATTTATTGTCGTATCTTTGCCTTCGATTTTATTTTTACATCTTATTCAATGAAAGCATTACAAATCGGGAATCTTACCGCACCGGTGCCTATTATCCAAGGCGGCATGGGCGTAGGAATTTCGCTATCGGGCTTAGCCTCGGCCGTAGCAAAAGAAGGGGGCATCGGCGTGATTTCCGCCGCAGGATTGGGTCTTCTCTATAAAAAACTCTCCAGTAACTACACGGAAGCGGGAAATTTAGGTTTAAAAGAAGAAATACGGAAGGCGCGCGAAAAAGCGCGCGGCATCATCGGGGTGAACATCATGGTGGCGCTTTCCGACTTTGCCGAACTGGTAAAAACCAGTATAGCCGAAAAGGCGGATATTATTTTCAGCGGAGCCGGGCTGCCGCTCGACTTGCCTTCGTTCCTGAAAAAAGACAGCGTAACGAAGCTGGTTCCCATCGTTTCGTCGGCCCGTGCGGCCAAGCTGATTTGCGAAAAATGGCTGCATAACTACAATTACCTGCCCGACGCCGTGGTACTCGAGGGCCCTAAAGCCGGCGGCCACCTGGGTTATAAGGAAAACCAGCTCGACGATGCGAATTATTCGCTCGAAGAAGTGCTTCCGCAAGTGGTGAACGAAGTGGCTTCGTTCGAAGAAAAATACGACAAAAAAATACCGGTAATCGCGGCCGGCGGAATTTACACGGGCGAAGATATTTACCGGGTGATGCAACTCGGCGCCTCGGGCGTGCAGTTGGGTACCCGGTTCGTAACCACCCACGAGTGCGATGCGTCGGAAGCGTTTAAAGAAACTTACATCGAAGCGAAAGAAGAGGATATCGAAATCATCAAAAGCCCGGTGGGGATGCCGGGACGCGCTATCCATTGCAATTTTCTGCGCAAGGTGAAAGAGGGGCTCAAGCAACCGAAGGTATGCCCGTTCAAATGCATCAAGACTTGCGACATTTCCAAGAGTCCGTATTGTATCGTTACCGCGTTGTATAACGCCTTCAAAGGCAACCTGGAAAACGGGTATGCGTTCGCCGGCTCCAATGCGTTCCGGGCCGACCGTATTACCTCGGTAAAGGAAACGATAAGCGAGCTGGTAAAAGAGTTCCGCGAGAAGGAATTTTTCAGCCGGAAGACGAAATAGCCGCCGTACCGGACGGCTGAATCCGATACGCCGGCTGTACTGGGTAACCGTACGGCCGGCGTATTAATTTTCCGAACCGTTCGCCTGCCGCGCCGTAGCCTG
>DBGBSM010000363.1:0-3484 GCA_048468815.1 Parabacteroides sp. | reverse complement strand
CTTTGACACTCCGGCGTTTCTCCATTGAAACAATTTACCGGTTTAAAAAGTTTTGTCATAGCAAGTTAGTAGATAAAAGCAACGTCGCAAAGCGTTGCCCTCTTATCTTTCGGGGCGATGCTTTGCGACGTAACATGTGGGCGGGGGGGAAACGCCTGTCAGGCGGAAAGTTCGTTGCCGTCTTCGTCGAACAATACTTTCTTTTCTACTTTACCCTGTTCCAGTTCCACTTTATACCGGATACCCGCCGGCGTTTCGATTCGGTCGGCCTCATCGTCCGGCGTATAGGTGCCGTATAACGTAGCCACGGCTGTTTTTACGGCCTGCGGTAGCTGTACGTAAGGAATATCCCATTCCGTTTGTATCCACTTGTAGCCGTTGTCTAACCGAACTTCCTTC
Organism: Parabacteroides sp.; assembly: GCA_048468815.1. Classification (GTDB taxonomy): domain Bacteria; phylum Bacteroidota; class Bacteroidia; order Bacteroidales; family Tannerellaceae; genus Parabacteroides_B. Next base: position 3,085 of record DBGBSM010000363.1, on the reverse strand, counting down.
GGAATGTTACCGTCTAAGATATCCACTTCGTATCCACCTGCTTTTTCCGGCTCTACCTCCATAATAACCGCATTCGGGTATTGGTCTTCGATAAGCGAGGTTATTTCCTGCGGAATGTTTACCGGTAGGTAGCCGTCGTCGTTATCCGTGTCGGGAACGGCGCTGATCAATACGCCCGAAGCGGCGTAACGCAAATCCATTTCCTGGTTGCCGTTTTCTACTTCGATAATGTAAAGCACTTCCATGCCTGCACGTTCCAATTGGTCGATGTCGTCTATGCGCCAGGCGGCATAAGCGCTGGCATTAAAGCTATTCCGTACGGCTGCCGGCAAATCGTTTACTGTCGCCAGGTCGGTTTCCGTCATCATCCACGTGCCGTCCGGGCCGAACCAGGCTTCCGTTTCTTTGTTCCCGTAGTGGAATTCGGCTACCTGGTAAGAAGCCTTGGTTTCCCATTTTACAGCCTGGGCGTTCGGATATTTGGCGTCGAAAGCCCGGGTAACGGTTGCGTCGGGTACGTATCCCGGCGAATCGTCGTCGTCACATCCCGTAACGGCGAGAAAGCTGCAGGCAAGCGCAACGAATGCAACTAAATTTGTTTTCATATACCTTGTATTTTAAGTACTTGAATAGAGTGTTAGCGGTCGATGTCGATGAGGTTTCCTTTGTTATCGAATTTCAGTTCGAGCCGGTTCGACAGTTTTACTTCATACCGGTTTCTGTCTTTTTCCACCGAAAACACGGAAGCTTCCGGATAGTACTGCCGGATATAACTTACGATGAAATCCGGAATAAAGGTGGTAGCCAGTGCATTCCGGTGGCCTTCTACTTCTTCCCAGCGGCCGTCGCCGTCGAACTTTATTTCCACGCCGTTCGTCAGGATTACTTCGTACTCTTTGATACCGAACCAGCCCTTTTCGATTTTGATATGCGAAACCGGCGAATCCGGTAGATGTTTCGCTATAAATTCCCGGCTGGTTGCCGGAAGCCGGTTTACGTCGCGGGTGATGATTTTTTCGTCGGCGCGGCTCAGTCCGAGGGCCGTAATGCACATAAAAGCCGTTAGAATAAGTCTTTTCATGTCGTTTTTATTTTCGTTTGTCCGATACCGAAGAGTAGGCCTCCCTCGAAACTAAGCTCGCTTTGATTATGCCGAGGTACAGCCTGTCTTCGCTTTATTTTTGAAGCAAAGAAAAAGAAACATTTGGGAAAGATTTGGGAATAATGCCGTCAGGGAAAAATTAATTTGAAAGTATGCCCGTTTTCGTAGGCGTAGGTTATCCGGATAGCGTAAAGGGTGGCGATGGCTTTTACGATGGCCAGTCCTAACCCGGTAGATTCTTTTTTGGGCCCTTTCAGCGTGAAACGGCCGAACAATTTGTCGGCAGGGAGTGCCTCTTCCGATTCGCCGCTGTTTCCGATACACCATGCGTGCTCCGAAACGGAAACGCGGATAAAGCCCTCCGGCCTGTTGTGCACGAAGGCATTTTTTATCAGATTGGTAACCAGGGTAGCAGCCAGCGATTCGTTCATCCGGCAGTGCAATATGCCCGGTTCGCTTAGGGAAACCTGAATATGCTTGTGGGCGTATATTTCGGCCAAGTCGCCGGTAACGGTACGGATTAAGGCATTCAAGTCTATTTCTTTCGTTTCCGGAAACTGGTTGTTGTCGATGCGGCTTAGCAGAAGCAACGACTTGTTGAGCTTGATAATCTGGTTGAGCGCTTGTTGCAGATTCCCTATCTCCGTGAGTTGTTCTTCCGTACAGGCCGGGTTTTCCGAAAACAACTCCAGTTTGTTCATGCAGATAGCCAGAGGCGTTTGCAACTCGTGCGCCGCATTTTCCACGAACTCCTTTTGCCGGGTATACAGTTCTTCGCTTTTACGAATGGTTTCCTTGATGGCCCGGTTCAACGTTTTAAACTCATCGACTCCGGTTTCGTTGATAAACGGCGTATTCGGCTTGCCCAACCGGAAGTTGTTCAGCCAGCGGATTACATAATAGAACGGGCGCATGCTTTTCCGGAACACGAAATGGCTTACTCCCAGGATACATCCTAATAAAACGCCGTACAACAACACGATACTCCAGAAAATCGCTTCTACCATGTCTTCTTTTTCCAGCGTCGACGTGTTTATGGTAAGCCGGTAATACGTGCCGTCGGCCGTGCGGAAATAGGTGCGTAACACCCGCACCGGCTCGTACTCTTTTTCTATTTCCGAATAGATAAACGAATCGTAATAGGCATTTTCCGATAAATCCGCTTCGTCGGGCGTTACTTTCCGGATGTAGTATTTCGTCATGATATCCACATGGTCGGTGAGGAGCGTACTGTCGGCCAACGCCTGTTTGATAATCAATTCCTTGTAGTATTCCAGGCTGTCGTTGGTTTCGTCGTCTACTTCCTGGAGTATCCGGATATAGAAAAACACGGCCCAGAGTAATAAAACGATGGCCAGCGCCACCGATAATTTACGGAATGTGTAGTGTACCAGTTTCATTGCAGGGAACATTAGGTTTCTTCTATACTCATCTTATATCCGAAGCCGTATACCGCCTTTATTTCCGGAACGGCGCCAGCCGCTTTCAGCTTTTTACGCAGGTTTTTCACTTGCGAGTAAATAAAGTCGAAGCTGTCGGCCTGGTCGATATAATCGCCCCACACGGCTTCGGCCAGCGAGCCTTTGTTTAATAACCGGCCGGGATTGGTAATGAAATAATACAGCAAATCGAACTCTTTCCGGTTAAGGGGCAATTCCTTTTCGTTTACATATACGCTGTGTTTATCCGGATACATATATATATTGGCTAACGAAATGTGCATTTCGTTTCCTTGCAGGTGTCTGCGCACGATGCATTTGATACGGGCATTCAGTTCCGCCAGGTGAAATGGCTTGGTCAGGTAATCGTCGGCACCCAGGTCGAGCCCTTTTACTTTGTCTTCGATGGAATCTTTGGCCGAAACGATGATTACCCGTTCTTTTTTGTGCAGTTTTTTCAGTTCTTCCAGTAAGGCGAGGCCGCTTCCGCCCGGAAGCATGATGTCGAGTACGATGCAGTCGTAATCGTAGTCGTTTATTTTTT
>DBGBSM010000362.1:0-5537 GCA_048468815.1 Parabacteroides sp. | reverse complement strand
TTTCTTTTCCCATTTCCTGCTGCTTGGCCCCCAAAGCTTTCCGTACGAAAGGCAACGTACTTACCTGACTTACTTTTTCCGACACCTCCATCCCCCGGATTTCCTTTTCTACTTTCTCTCCGTTCAGAAACGTATCCGGACGCCCGGTAAGCGGATTAAAAACCAGTTTGATGTCGATATCGCCTATTTCTTTTTCCAACCGTTCCTCGTCTATCGTATCTCCCCGGAAGAAGCCGTTTCGCAGGCAATACCAGGTTACAGCCCGGTACATCGCGCCCGTATCTATATAGGTATACCCGATTTCCCTGGCCAAGTCTTTTGCCATGGTGCTTTTCCCGCAGGAAGCGTGCCCGTCTAATGCAATCACAATTTTCTTCATATTTTACAGATAGGTTATTCGTTACAAACCGCCTTGAATAACAAGGCTGCCATATAATACGGTATGTCACGGCTTCTTTCTGCCGTTTCTCCTCTTAAAAAATCCGTTCAAAGATATATCAAATCCGAGATACTCTTTTTACTTTTAACCGGCAAAATCGGAATAATCCGAGTAAACGAAAGAACAACGCAGGCGAAAAGATGCTAAAAAACAGGTATCCGCGGCGCTTATCGGCGAGATAGAAAAAAAACTCAAAAAAGTAAAAGTATTTCCGCCATTATAGATTGGAATATAAAATAATTTGTATTTTTGCCGTAAAGAAAAACACATAAAACATTATAAACGTATGGAAATCAAAAAATCCCCGAAAGCGGACCTCGAGAAAAGGAAGGCACTCTCCCTCCTGATGGGATATGTAGTCGCTTTGGCTGTATTGTTCGTGGCGTTCGAGTGGAGTTCCCGTGATGTAAAGGTGGCCAAAGACGAAGGCGTACAAGACGTGATCGCGGAAGAAGAAATCGAAATCACCCGGACGGATAATACGCCTCCTCCCCCTCCTCCTCCTCCCGCACCGGTCGCTACCGAAGTATTGAACGTGGTGGAAGATAACGTAGAGGTAGACACGGAAATCATGTCGACCGACGACAGCCAGGATGCGCAGCAACAAGAAGCGTATGTTCCGCCCGCAGTAGTGGAAGAAGAAGAAGAGGAAACGAACCAGATCTTTACGGTTGTAGAAGAAATGCCGCAGTTCCCGGGCGGAGAAACGGCATTGATGCAATACATCGCCAAAGGGATTAAATATCCGGTGATCGCCCAGGAAAACGGTATCCAAGGTCGAGTAGTCGTTTCGTTCGTGATCAATAAAGACGGAAAAGTGGTGGATGCCCAGGTAGTACGCGGCGTAGACCCTTCGCTCGACAAAGAAGCGCTCCGTGTGATCGGTACGTTGCCGGCATGGAAACCGGGTAAACAGAGAGGTAAACCGGTACGTGTAAAATATACGGTACCCGTGCTTTTCAGATTACAATAGTAAAGTTACACATATTCACAGAAAAGGCTGCTTTATCGTGCAGCCTTTTTTATTCCAATCCTTTTATTCGTCAAACATCATGCTTTCATTTCCCAGCATTTTAGACCGGATAGAGAATAAAATCCGCACCCTCCGGTTCAACGACTCCCCGAAAAGTCTGTACACGCCGATCGAATACATTCTGTCGTTAGGCGGAAAAAGGATACGGCCGGCTTTAACATTAATGGCCTGTAACCTGTATACCGACCTACCGGACAACGCGCTCGACGCAGCGGCTGGCTGGGAAGTTTTCCATAACTTCACTTTGCTCCACGACGACTTGATGGACAAAGCGGACATGCGACGAAAAAAACCGACCGTACACAAGGTGTGGAACGAAAATACGGCGATCCTGTCGGGCGACGCTATGCTGATTGCCGCTTACCGGCTTATCGGCCAAACGCCCCCACCTTACCTGAAAGAAGTACTCGACTTGTTTACGACCACAGCACTCGAGATTTGCGGAGGCCAGCAATACGACATGGAATTCGAACAACGGGACGATGTAACCGAAGACGAATACCTCGAAATGATCCGCCTGAAAACGGCCGTTATGTTGGCCGCTTGCCTGAAAACGGGAGCTATTATCGGCAATGCCCCTGCCGGGGACGCCGAAAAGCTGTACCGGTTCGGATTGAATATCGGCCTGGCTTTCCAACTCCAGGACGATTTGCTGGACGTATACGGCGACCCGGCCACATTCGGGAAAAACATCGGAGGCGACATCGTATGCAATAAAAAGACCTATCTGCTTATCAATGCCTGCAAACGGGCCGATACCGCCCAAAGAAAGCTGATCGACGAATGGATGGGCAAAGCAACATTCGAGCCAAAAGAAAAAATCGAATTGTTTACCGGATTGTATAACGAACTCGGAATAAAAAAGCTGACCGAAGAAAAAATGGAAGCGTATTACCTGCAAGCCATGAACTGCCTGGACAGTTTGAGCGTGCCGCCCGAAAAATTAACCGTACTGAAAGAGGTGGCCGACCGGCTGATGAACCGGCAATACTAAAAGAAACGACAAGCATATCCGGCAAATGGAATTGATAGACACCCATACGCACCTTTACCTGGAAGAGTTCGACCCGGAGCAACCGGAACTGATAAATAAGGCCCGGGAATCCGGTATCGGAAAATTGTTCTTGCCGAATGTCGATTTGACGACTGTCGGGCGGATGCACACGCTGTGCGACGCTTATCCCGGCTTCGCCTACCCCATGATGGGGTTGCATCCTACAAGCGTAGGTAAAGATTACGTTATCGCTTTGAAACAAACGGAATCGTACCTCGCGAAAAGACCTTATTACGCCATCGGTGAAATCGGAATGGACCTGTACTGGGACAAATCTTACCTGAAAGAACAGCAGGAAGTATTCGAAACGCAATTGCAATGGAGCCTCGATATGAACCTGCCGGTAGCTATCCACAACCGCGAAGCGTTTCCGTACACACTCGAAAGCATTTACAAAATAGGCGCCGGTAAGCTGAAAGGAGTATTTCACAGTTTTACCGGTACGGCGGAAGAACTCACAGAAATAGAGAAACTTCCGAATTTCAAAATCGGGATAAACGGAGTGATTACGTTCAAAAACTCCCGGCTTTCCGAAGTATTGAAACAAACCTGCCTGGATAAAATCGTATTGGAAACCGATGCGCCTTACCTGGCGCCCGTACCTTACCGGGGAAAAAGAAACGAGCCGCATTACCTCTGGAAAACAGCGGAAAAAGTAGCCGAAACATTTTCCGTATCGCTTGAAAAAGCAGCCGAAACCACCACGAGCAATGCCTTGGCATTATTTGGGGGCGAGGATAAGTTAATTTAGATTTATTATCGCGCATACACAGAAAATTAATCCCGCTGAAATTATGGATATATCAATCAAAAACTATAGATTTGTGCACTCAAACGTTGGCGATTGGGATTTTTTTTGTATTTTGCGTTCGCCTTAATGAAAAAAGGAAAGCGACAAACAGATTGGAGAGATGCTCGAGTGGTTGAAGAGGCACGCCTGGAAAGCGTGTATACGCCTAAAGTGTATCGCGGGTTCGAATCCCGCTTTCTCCGCCAAGCCACAAGGTAAAATCAAACAAAATACCGTAAATCAAACGATTACGGTATTTTTTCTTTTCTGGCAGTTTCCACAAAAGCCTTGTCTTCTTCATTCTTTCCATAAGAGGGGTATTTATCAGACAAAAAAAAAGTATATACTTGAAATTAGCGCTTGTTTTTGACTTTCAATAGAGTAGCATATAGAACGATGTTCCAGCAAATTAACTTTTGGAATACGTTTTGCGTTATAATTTTCGTTACCTTTGTATGGAGTAATATAGAGTAATATGACAACAATCATTATTAAAGAGAACAGCCCACAGGCAAAGAAACTTCTCGAATATATCAAAACTTTGCCTTTTGCTACGGTTGTTGAAGAGAAAAAGAAGAGTTTTCAGGAGGCTGTAAAAGAGTGTAATGCCATCTCCGCAAAGGCATTTACTGACGAATTGTGTCATCGTATAGACCAATGGCCTGAAGAAAATGCGTGAAGTTGTAATCTCCCAAACAGTTCAGAACAAAATCGACGATTTAGAATTGTTTCTGAAAAACGAGTTGAAACTCTCAAAACAAGCGGCAAAGCGTCGATGTAATAGAATGGATAGTTTGTTCCAGTTATTAGCAGGCATATCCGATTTTCCCTTGTGCCGTTTTAAGAAGTGGCGAGTATTGGGATATAGATGTGTTCCTTTTGAGAAAGATTGGATATTTGCGTATGAGGTTTTCGATGACGGTATCATTATAAGGGATATGTCTCATGCCAAATTATTGAAAGAGTAAATTCGCCCCAGCCTCGCTGAATACATTATCCGGATACGCCTTCATCCGGCATCTTTCCTTTTTGATACTCTCTTACTACCGAATCCGTTTTTCCTATTCTGTAACAGCCCGTTTTACCGGCCTATCCGGATACACCCGGTCCGTTTATTCGTCCCCCGACTTCTAAACCGGGCGAAAGCAGCTACCTGAACAATCCTCCCCCGCAAGCTGTTATAGGGCAGGTTATTAACCGGCCGATACCGGGTAACCGCGAATGTTGTTTTAATCACCGTAATAAATAAAGAGCGCCATGCCGTCGTTAGCAGCCGTATCCACCATAGATTTTCCCTATAAAACCGCCCAGCAAACCGTAAAAGAATTTGCAGAAGGCGTGTTCGCCGCGTCTTTTCCCGAAATCGGAAGGCTGCTTCCGGTATTCGATAACACCGAAATCGACACCCGCAACCTGTGCGAGCCGCTCGATTACTATTTGCAGGTACACACCTTCGAAGAGCAAAACCGCGAATTTATCCGGCTCGCCACCGAGTATTCGGTACAGGCCATCGAAGCGTGCACGGCGTTAGCCGGCATCCCGAAGAATAAGATAACCGATATGGTGGTTGTTTCTACTACCGGACTGGCCACTCCCAGCCTCGACGCCCTTATTATCAACCGGATGAAGCTCGACCCGCACATCAACCGCATACCGGTGTTCGGCCTGGGATGCGGCGGCGGCACGTCGGGGTTCGCCAAAGCATGCACCCTGGCGAAAGCCGACCCGGAAGCCGTGGTGTTGCTGGTAACGGTCGAGCTTTGCTCGCTTACCTTCCTGCGCGGCGACTATACGAAGAGCAACTTCATCGGTTCGAGCCTGTTTGCCGACGGCGTAGCGGCCTGCCTCATCGTGGGCGACAAGCAGGAACACGCCGCCGGGAAGAAAATCAAGTTCGTTGCCGCCGGGAGCCGGCTCTATTACGACTCGCTCGACATCATGGGGTGGGATTTTACCGACAACGGCTTCAAAGTGTTGTTCTCGCCCGGCATACCGGCCTTGATTGCCGGGAACGTGCGGAACGACGTAACCGATTTCCTGGCGAAACACGGGCTCGGCTTACCGGCCGTTAAAAACTTCATTTTTCATCCGGGCGGCAAGAAAGTGCTCGCTGCTTACCAAGAAGCGCTGGAAGCCGCCGACGGCTTCCTCGACACCTCGCACGAAGTGATGAAAGAGTACGGCAACATGTCGAGCTGCACGGTGCTGTATGTGTTGGAGC
>DBGBSM010000361.1:0-15016 GCA_048468815.1 Parabacteroides sp. | reverse complement strand
GGTGAACGCCGCGCAGAAAATATTCGTCAAGAGTCCCTCGGCCGACAAGTTCTCCGATTTCTACGACCAGGCCGTAAAAGACAACCACATCACCACCCAGGTGAGCTACGAAGAAGGAAAAGACGCCCTTTGGGACTTTTTATTTTCCTTCGGGCCGCTTATCCTCCTGGTACTTATCTGGATATTCCTGATGAAACGGATGTCGGGCGGCGTAGGCGGGGGCGGAGCCGGCGTGTTCAACGTAGGCAAGGCGAAAGCGCAACTCTTCGATAAAGACAACGAGAAGAAGGTAACCTTTAAAGACGTGGCCGGCCTGTCGGAGGCCAAGCAGGAGGTGGAAGAAATCGTGGCTTTCCTGAAAAATCCCGGCAAGTACACCGAGTTAGGCGGCAAGATACCGAAAGGCGCGTTGCTGGTAGGCCCTCCGGGAACCGGTAAAACGCTGCTGGCCAAAGCGGTGGCGGGCGAGGCCGACGTGCCGTTCTTCTCCCTCTCGGGTTCCGACTTCGTGGAGATGTTCGTGGGGGTAGGGGCTTCGCGTGTGCGCGATTTGTTCCGCCAGGCGAAAGAAAAGGCGCCGTGCATCGTGTTTATCGACGAAATCGACGCCGTAGGGCGCGCGCGCGGCAAAAATGTGAACATGAACAGCAACGACGAGCGCGAAAATACGCTCAACCAGTTGCTTACCGAGATGGACGGTTTCGGGTCGAACAGCGGCGTGATTATCCTGGCCGCCACGAACCGGGCCGATATATTGGACAAGGCGTTGCTCCGCGCCGGGCGTTTCGACCGGCAGATTCATGTGGAGCTGCCCGACCTGAACGAGCGGAAAGAGATATTCGGCGTGCATCTGCGCCCCATCAAGATAGACGATTCGGTGGATGCCGAGCTGCTGGCGCGGCAAACGCCTGGGTTCTCGGGCGCCGACATCGCGAACGTGTGTAACGAAGCGGCGCTGATAGCGGCCCGTAACGGAAAGAAGTTCGTGCAGAAAGACGATTTTATGAACGCCATCGACCGCATTGTGGGCGGCTTGGAGAAGCGCACGAAGATTACTACGGCCGAGGAGCGGAAAAGCATCGCCACGCACGAGGCGGGGCATGCCACGCTGAGCTGGCTGCTCGAACATGCCAACCCGCTGGTAAAGGTTACCATCGTGCCGCGCGGAAAGGCGCTGGGCGCTGCGTGGTACTTGCCCGAAGAACGGCAAATCACCACCCGCGAGCAGTTGCTCGACGAGATGTGCGCTACGCTGGGCGGCCGGGCGGCCGAAGAGATATTCCTGGGAAGGGTTTCCACGGGCGCTTCGAACGACCTGGAGCGGATTACCAAGCAGGCGTATGCCATGGTGGTTTATTTCGGGATGAGCGGCAAGCTGCCTAACCTGAATTACTACGACTCTACCGGGCAGGACTGGGGCTTTACCAAGCCGTACAGCGAGGAAACGGCGCGGCTCATCGACCTGGAGGTGCAGAGCATCGTGAACGAGCAGTACGAACGGGCGAAAGACATCCTGCGGAAAAATGCCGAGGGCCACAACAAGCTGGCGCAGGTATTGCTGGAAAGGGAGGTGATTTACAGCGAGGATGTGGAGGCTATCTTCGGCAAGCGGGCCTGGGTGTCGCGCTCGCAGGAGATACTCGATTCGCAGGAGCGGAAGGTCGAGCCCGAACCGGCTAAGGAGGAGCCGGCGAAACCGGAACCTGCCGCCCATCCGGAAGCGGGGTATAACCGCCGCGAGTACGGTAAAAAAGAAGAATAGCGTTGAACAAGCATAAAAAAGTTGAAGTAATAACCGCTTACTTCAACTTTTTTCTATTTTTGTACCCGTGAAACGTACATACATAACAAACTCGATACAGTTTTGAAAAATCTGATTACACGCGCCCTGACCGGAATCGTATTCGTGGCCGTACTGGCCGGAAGTATATGGTTTCATCCGATAGCTTATCTTATCGTGTTCGGTGTTCTTCTTTTTTTGGCGTTACGCGAGTATTACGCTTTAACGGCTCCGTATACGGCGCTGGGTGCGGCGGCACGCGGGTTGTATAGCCTGGGTGGCGTGTATCTGTTCGTCGCTGCGTTCGGGTATATGGGCCATTATACGGATGCCCGTATCTTTTTGCCTTATTTGCTGTTTGTGATGTATGTGGTTATCGCCCGGCTTTACCGCAAATCGCCCGACCCGATTGCTACCTGGGCCTATATCCTGCTCGGCCAGGTGTTGCTGGCCGGTCCTTTCGCCTTGATGAATTTTATCGTTTTCGACCGCCACGGGGCGGATGCGAGCTCGTATACGCCGCTGTTGCTGCTGGCTATTTTCGTTTGCGTGTGGATGAACGACACGGGGGCTTTCCTGGTGGGTTCGTTGCTGGGCAGGCGGAAGCTGTTCGAACGTATTTCGCCCAAGAAATCGTGGGAAGGTTTTTACGGCGGCCTGGCGCTGGCGCTGGCTGTTTCGTCGTTTTTTTCGTGGGTGATGCCGGAGGTGGCCTGGTATAAGTGGATGGGATTGGCGGCGGTTATCGTGGTGTTCGGCACTTGGGGCGATTTGTCGGAGTCGCTGCTCAAGCGTACGTTGCACGTAAAAGACTCGGGGTGCTTGCTGCCGGGTCACGGCGGTATGCTCGACCGCTTCGACAGCGTGATGATGGCTGTTCCGGCGGCCTTGGTATACATCGAATGGGTGATACGGAATTAAGAAGTTTCCGGCGGAAGAAAAACTCCTTTCCTTTAAAAAAACACGGATAGATGTTTTTTTTAATCAAAGAAAACTCTACTTTTGCACCAACTATTAGTTATCAATTTAAACGTTTAAGAAAATGGCTTACGTAATTAGCGAAGATTGTATTGCTTGCGGAACTTGCATCGACGAATGCCCGGTAGGAGCGATTTCAGAAGGGGATAAATACAGCATCGACCCTGAAATGTGTACCGAATGCGGAACTTGTGCGGATGTATGTCCTACGGAAGCAATTCATCCGGCGGTATAACGCATACCGAAAGAGTATAGGTAATACGTATTACCTGATAGAAAATAACGAGTCGCTTTATTCTTTCCGAATAGGCGGCTCGTTACTTTTTAGGGGGTGTTTCGTTTCTTTTCCGAAAGAAACGAAGGTAGAAAAGGGTTTGCTTTCTTTCTGCTGAAAGAAACAAAGAGCTTTCTTCGTAAAGATTGGTTTTTCCCTTGACAGGGCGGTTCGGGCCGTTGCCACGAGGGGGCTTTCGCTCGCTGCGAAGGGCAGTGTTTGCCGTTGCCACGGCCAATCCCGTCCTCGCCGGAGAAAAGTCAGCCTTTGCAAAAAGAACAATGTTTTCTTCAAAAGTTCTTTTTAAAAGAACTTTCGAATACCCCCGCTTCCCAGTCGGAACCGGTGCAGGCCATTACCATAGGGTAACACCGGCTCTGTTCAGACTCGGGTAAGAGGAGGGCGGTAACCGGGTTACTTTCTCCTTTATTTTATACGGATAAAACCGGTTCCTTCTATACGGGGTTACGGCGTTCAGTCGATTCCCGGTTCCGGTTCCGTTTCGGGACTTTCTTCGGGCGCAGTTTCTCCGTCGGCAGCCTGTGCGGCCGAGAGTGCGGCGTTTCCTTTCTTGATGTACCCGATTATTTCCTCCATTCCGTTCATGAACTTGTCAAAATCTTCCTTGTACAAGAATATCTTGTGTTTTTCGAACGAAACCTGCAGCCCGTCTTTCGACTGAATTTTCTTGCTTTCCGTTATCGCCAGGAACAACTCTTCTTTTAGATTCTTTTTCACATCTAAATAGTAAATCCTTTTTCCGGCTTTAATTGCTTTAGAGTAGATGATTTCTTTATCACTATTCTCTGCACGTGTATTTCTTACCGATTCTTCCATGATAATCAAGATTCATTAAACACACTTAGACCTCTTATTGTTTCTTCAAATATGTGCATTTTTTTTGAAATAACTGCTATTTTATCTCAATAAAAACGCCTCCTATTTGTAAAAGGGGTAAATAAAAAAACGCCGTGAGAAAAATAAAAGGTTTAAGGCAGATTTCCCGAAAAAAACGACTACCTTTGCGAGCAAATTAAATACGTAGTTTATCGAACATGATTAACAGAATTTTGATCCGCATCAAGGTCTTGCAGGTAATTTATTCTTTCTACCAAAACGGCAACAAAGATTTACAGAGTGCGGAAAAGGAGTTGCTTTTCAGTCTTCAGAAGTCGTACGACTTATACCACTACTTTTTACTTCTTATCGTAGAGTTGACTTACCAGCAAAAACGGAATCTCGAAACACGCAAAAACAAGTATTTCCCTACCTTCGACGAATTGCATCCCAATATGCGCCTGGCCGACAACCGGTTCGCCGCGCAAATCGAAAAAAACGAGCAATTACGCAAATATGCGGTAGAGCAAGGCATCTCGTGGAGTAACGACCTGGATTTCGTAAAATCCATTCTCGATACCATCCTCCGGTCGGAATTGTATGCCGAATACCTCAAAAATCCCGACGACTCGTACGAAACGGATAAAGAGTTCTGGAAAACAGCCTTCAAAACGTTGATTTGCAATAACCCCGACGTAGACGAATACCTGGAGGACAAAAGCATCTACTGGAACGACGACATCGCCATCGTGGAAACATTCGTGCTGAAAACCCTGAAAAAGTTCGATTCGGAAAGCGGCCCCGATATGCCGTTACTCCCCATGTTCAAGGATGCCGAAGACAAACAGTTCGCCGTGCAGTTGCTCCGGCAAACCCTGCTCAAAGGCACCGATTACCGGGCCCGCATCGAAAAACACCTCAAAAACTGGGAAGCCGAGCGGGTGGCCAACATCGACCTGCTGATTATGCAAACCGCCCTCGCCGAAATCCTTACGTTCCCTACCATCCCGGTAAGCGTAACGCTGAACGAATTTATCGACATCTCCAAATATTACAGCACGCCCAAAAGCGCTACCTTTATTAACGGAATACTCGACTCCGTAATAAAAGAACTAAAAAGTGAGAAGCTGTTATTCAAAGATTGATAATATTCATTACATTTGCATGTATTGGATGAATTAGGTATTAACGATTAAACTTTAAATTATGAATGTATTAGGCATTTTATTGCAAGCTACGGGAGCCGGCGCCGGTTCTTCCCAGTGGTCGGGTATCCTGATGATGGTCGTTATCGTGGCTATCTTTTACTTCTTCATTATCCGTCCGCAGCAGAAACGGCAAAAAGCCATCCAGAAGGCCCGCGAAGCTATGCAGGTAGGCGATAAGGTCGTCACTGCCGGAGGAATTTACGGAAAAATAAAGGAAATCAGCGATACATACATGCTGGTGGAAATAGCCGACGGAGTACGGATACGGGTAGATAAAACGTCGGTGTTCGCCTCTACTGAAGACGCTCAACAAAAATAACGTACAACGAAATGACACGGCTTGAAGAAATAACCCGAACATTCAAGTCAGTACCGGAAAAGATTAAAGCTTTTTTGCGTCGCCAACGATGGAAACAGGCTTTGATCTTTTTCTTTTTCGTACTCCTTTCGCTCGGGTTCTGGATGCTCCAAAGCCTTCAGCAGGATTATGAAATAGAACTTTCCATCCCGGTAAGATACAAGAATGTTCCCCCTGAAATCGCTTTCACGCCCGTTCCCCCCAAGGAAATCAAGGTAAAAGTGAAAGACAAGGGGAGCGTGCTGCTCAATTACACCTTCGGGCGGCAGTTCATCCCCATCGAAGTAGACCTTCGCCATTCGCTTCCCGAAGGCGGCGAGTACAAAGTAGGGGTGAAGGAAATCCAGAGCGATATTTTAAAACAGTTGCTTTCGTCTACCGTGCTCGAAAGCATGGAGCCGTCGAGCCTCGTTTTAACGTATGCGCCGCGCCTCAAGAAAGAAGTTCCGGTGGTATTTTACGGCGAGATAAAGCCGAAGGCTGGGTTTTTCCTGTGCGATTCGGTGCGGCTCGAACCGGCTAAGGTAGAAGTGTATGCGAGTACGGCCGTACTGGATACGCTCCGTTCCATACGCACGGAATGGTTCGAGGCGGGAGAGGTGAAACGGCCGCTTTCCCATCTGGTCAATTTGCAGCAACCTGAAGGCGCAGCCGTATCGCCGGAAACGGTGATGCTGTATGCCAACGTGGAAGAGTATACCGAGAAGTCGCTCGAAATACCGGTAACCTGTCCGGATTTGCCTGCGCACCTCACGTTACGTACATTTCCCCCGCAAGTAAAAGTAACCTGTAACGTACCTCTCTCCCGGTTTAAACAACTGGAAGCCGACGACCTGGCCGTCGACCTTCGCTTTGCCGACCTCGAACAGGATACCTCGGGCTATGTGCCGGTAACGATTACGAAGAAGCCCGATTGGGTAAAGCATATCTTACTCACACCCGACCGGGTGGAATTCATACTCGAACAAAATAACCAGGCTCCATGATTAAAATCGGTATCACGGGCGGAATCGGCAGCGGCAAGTCGGTGGTAGCCGAGCTGCTCCGTTTGCAGGGCGTGCCGGTGTATATCGCCGATGCGGAGAGCAAGCGGCTGGTAGGCGAGCATCCGGGTATCCGGGAGCGGCTGGTTGCTTTGCTGGGCCCCGAAACGTATACGCACGAAGGGTTGAACCGCGCCTATATGGCGTCGCGCATCTTTGCCGACCCGGCTTTGCTGGCAGCCGTAAACGGGATTATCCATCCGGTGGTGAACCGGCATTTCCTGAACTGGGCAGCGAAGCAGCAGGCTCCATTTGTCGCCCTCGAATCGGCCATTCTGTTCGAGTCGGGCTTCGATTCGGTTGTGGACGTTACCTTGATAGTGTACGCCCCGGAAGAGATTCGTATCCGGCGGGCGATGGTGCGCGACGGAGTATCGCGCGAGCGGGTGCTCGAAAGGCTTCGTAACCAGCTCGGCGACGAGGAGAAAAAAGCCCGCGCCGATTATGTGGTGTATAACGACGATTGCCGGGCGTTGTTGCCGCAGGTAACGGAGTTTCTGCACTTTTGCCGGCAAGCAGTCGGGAAGGGCGCTTGATGTCCGGCCGCCGTCCCGGGCTTTTCGCTGAACGGGAATGTGGGGTAACTAACCGGTTTTCGGGCGATTGGTGCGCCGGTAAAGGTTACAAAAGCTCGCGGTCGGTGGCGATGTAATCCATTTTCCGGTCGAAGGAGTCGACGGGTACGCGGTCGAACAGCTGGAAATGGAAGGCGAGGCCGATTTTGGGGGCGGCAACGGTTTGCAGCAACCGGTCGTAATACCCTTTCCCGCGCCCCATCCGGTTGTGTGTGCGGTCGAAGGCGATGCCGGGCACCAGGATGCACGCTACTGCTTTTTCGTCGATTTCCGGGCAACAGCCGTCCGGTTCCCAGATGCCGAAGGCGCCTTGCCGGAGCGCTTCTTTGCCACGGTAAAGAAACAATTTCAAGTCGTTGCCCGTTACGATGGGGAGGGCGATTTCTTTCTTCCTGTACCACTTTTCGATAAAAGCGGCCGTTTGTACCTCGCCGGGAATGGCATGATACAGGGCGATACAGGTGGCCTGCCGGAATGGTTCGCTTTGTTCGGCGCGCAACAATACTTCGGCGGACATCGCTTGTAAGGCTTCCGGCGTATAGCGTTTTTTCAGTTCCGCCACCCGGAGGCGCAATGCCTGTTTTTCTTCCTGGATAGTCATCGAATTAACAATTTAGGCTCCGTGCGAAAGAACGGCAGCGCACCCATGGTCCCGGCGGTTTTTGTTTAAAATACGCCCCGACGGATAGAAGCTGCCGGGCTGAACATGTACGACGCAGTTTCCTCTCCATAAAGAAAAGGGAGGCTGAACCGGGCCGGTTTCTGCTTTTTGCGCTGCATTTCTCTGGAGTACGAGGTAAAATTAGCTATTTTTCCCGGCTTTCCAATCCGGAAGCGGGTTGGTTTTTTCCGGATAGCGGCCAATTCGGCCTGAATAAGTTTTATTTCCCTGGTTAACAACGAAAGCCGGTGTACGGCCTGCTTGTCTGGAAATCCGGATGGGGTAGGCGGGTGCCTGGAAACAGACAGAGCAGGTAGGGTGTACCTGCTCTGCGTAAATGGAAATCCGGAATTGGCTTCCCGTTTCTTTATTCTGTCGATTCGCCTTTTTCCGTCGGTTTGTGCTCAAGCCGCTCTTTTCCGGAAATCGCCTCGTACCGGGTGCGGGGTATTACGAATGGCTGTCGGTACCACCAGCGGGTAGGCGCGGGGGCGCGTTCCGACTGCTTGGATTCACTGCCGCGGCTATACGTAGTTGAGCGCATCGTCATTTTGTTTTTTTGCGATGTAAAACACGTAGCCGTAGAATTCTTTATACTTGCGGTATAATTCTTCTTCGTGGTAGGATGAAGCGATCAGGTCGGCAGCGGCTTTATTGCCTGCGTACCGGGCGAGGAACTTTTCCCGGGCTTTTCCCTGGGGAACGAAGTAATGCTCGGTCCAGCAGGTTTCCGGTAGAATAAAGGAGGCCACCGGAAGGTAACCGGCTTTCTGAATCCGGGCTACCTGGTTGGGTATCGTATCTATCTCGGGATACGCTTCCATCCAGAACTCGTGAATCTCGGCCGGACGTTCTTCGGTGAACCACGCGCTTTCGGATACAGCCAGATAACCGCCTGCTTTCAGGTAAGCGCGCCACTCGCGAAGCCCCCGTTCGAACCCGATATTGTAAATGGCTCCTTCCGACCAGATCAAGTCGAGCGATTCCTTTTCGAAAGGAAGGTTATCCATTGAGCCCACGATGCCTTTCGCCTTGTCCTGGAGATTCAGTTCCCGGGCGTTCGCGTTGAACCGGTCGATGAATGCCGGAAAAAAGTCCAGGCCGGTGATATGTCCCGGCACGTGCCGGGCGAGTACCATCGTCTGCCCTCCGGTGCCGCACCCGAGGTCGGCGATTTGCGACCGGGGCGTGAGGTTATCGATAAAGCTCAGGGCTTTCAGGGTTACTTCGGGGCTTCCGGGGCCTTGCCGCTCGGTATTGACGAAATAATCGCAAATCATATTCAAATCGAAATCGTGAATCGTCCGGTTATGGGCGGACGAAGCGGATTCAGCCGTTTGATGAGACATAAAGTTATCGCTACGTTGTTCGATCGGTGTATTTTCGTTACTCATTGTTTGATTGTATAGTGCATACCTGTGAAAGCATAACGGGGCTTTCGCCGGTTGTATGCGGATCACGGTACACGACAAAATTTCTTTTTCGCTCGCGGCGAGGGTATCTGCCGAGGGCTTCGTTTCTTTTTAGAAAGAAACGAAGGTAGAAAACTTCGCTCTCCGGCAAAGATATGCTTTTGCCTTACCACGCCGGTGTAGGCCGTTACCACGGCGGGTCTTCATTTTTTTCTCTTGAAAGAAAATCCCGATTTAGTGAGGGCAGTGGCCAAACTTGTTTGGATAATGCCGAGCGTGAGGGATTTATGCAAAAAAACGAAGCAAAAAAGTTCAAGGGCTACGTCCGCTTCGCTACATCCCGGCTTTCGTTCGCTAAAAGCCCCGAACTCGCTCCTTTCGGGAGCTCAAACAGCGTGGCTTTTTTAACGCTCTCTTTCAGCCGGTCTGCTTCACGCTCATCGCCCGAGGCCCGGGGTCCCATACGAAGTGACCGGTGCTTTTCTTCGCTGGATAGGAAGAAGCCTCTTTTCTTTCTTTGTTTTTGATTTTCTCTATGAAATCAATTTTGTCATGTACTGTGGTATGCGGATTAAAAATTTAGAATGATATATATAAAGTATGCTTCCCGGAAAGAAGTATCCGGGAATAAACGAAAGGACAATCCATACAGGGCGTACAGATTGTTTACAACACCGAATCCGATTTAAATAACTTGTTTAACATACTGCAAAGATAGGCATTATTCTGGTATTAGCCCTTAAATACAAGAAAAAAGATGTTTTACATCTGGAATGAAACACGGAGACACGGAGACACAGAGAGAGGAAAAATAAGGAATAGAATGTATTTATTTTTGAACGGCGATTTTACCGCATTGAATAAAGCCGGCCACTTCGTATGGCCTCCCGGGGCCTCAGTGAGGGAGCGTAAAGAAAATGGTACGGAGCGAACGCCCGGAAGGCCACGCTGTTTGAGCTCACAACGTGAGCGAGTTCGGGGCCTTCAGTGAGCGGAATGCCATTTTTAGCGAGCGAGCGTTAGCCCTTGACCTTTTTTGCATACTTTTTTCTGTCAAGAGAAAGAAGTATGACCGCCGGTAGGCGCCGTCGGCAGACGCCTTCGCGGCGAGCGAAGAAAGCCCCGCCATGGTAACGACCTATCGCGGCGAGCGAAAAGGAAAGCCTCCGCCGTGGTAACGGACAACCCCGCCCTGTCAAGGCAAAAGACCATCTTCGGTAAGAGCCTTTGTTTCTTTCTCTGGAAAGAAACCCTCGTTTTCTTTCCTTCGTTTCTTTCTGCACAAAGAAACGAATCGCCCCAGTTTCTTTCTACAACGAATCGTTCTCAGCCGGGAACGTTTTCCCGGCCCGAATCATCTCCACCGCCTTTCTCACCGTCGGGTCGTTTTCGAACAATACCGGATACGACCCCTCGTTATCGAAAATATAGTTGATGATCAGCGAATACAACTGCGTTTCCAGCAGCTCCTTCGATACGTTGATTAAGGTAGGCCGTTTCTTGATACCCTTCGCCGCCGCGAAATTCGTGAAATCGTTCAGGATAGGCTGCGTTTTCAGGTAGGCGTACAACGCCTGGTAATCCTTGAAACCGTTCAGTTTCTTCCGGTTATCGTCTACATACTTGAAAGCATACTGGTGAAGCAGCCCGTTGTAGTACACGTTACTGTAGTACGAAGTATACCCCGTGGTATCGCGCGGAATGAAAATATCCGGCATAATGCCCCCGCCCCCGTAAACCGTGCGTCCCTGTACGGTATGGTATTCGAGCGATTTGTCTATCTTGATGCTGTCGGCCGAGTCCATTTCGCCGTGCATCAGCCGGTTCAGGAAATCCTGGTCGTACTCGTCCGACTTGCCCAGTTCGTACTTCTTCTGGATACTCCTGCCCGAAGGCGTGTAGTACCGGGCAATCGTGAGGTGAATCGACGAGCCGTCGGTGAGCTTGATAGGCGCCTGTACCAACCCTTTGCCGAACGTGCGGCGGCCGATAATCAATCCCCGGTCGTTATCCTGCATCGCCCCGGCGAAAATCTCGCTTGCCGAAGCGCTCGAATCGTCAGTAAGCACCACCAGCGGCGCCTCCTGGCACGTACCCGTGCCGTTGGCAAACACGTCGTTCCGCGGAAACGCCTTTCCTTCGGTGTACACAATCAGCCTCCCTTCCGGCAAGAACTCGTTCGCCATCTGGATAGCCGCTTCCATGTATCCCCCCAGGTTGCCCCGCAAGTCGATGATGTATGCATTCACCCCTTTCTCTTTCAGTTTGGCGATAGCCGTAAGGAAATCGTTGTAAGTAGGGCGCGTAAACTCTTTTACTTTAATCAGGCCGATGCCTTTTTCCACTTCGTAAGCCACTTCGATGGGGCTCACGGGTATATCGTCGCGTGTGACGTCGAAATAAACCAGCTCCGGCTCGCCGATACGCTGGATACCCAGTTTCACGGTGCTGTTCTTGGCGCCGCGCAATAGCTTCATGATTTCGTCTTGCCGGTCTTTCCCTACGTACACCGAGTCGTTGATCGACACCACCCGGTCGCCCGGAAGAATCCCCGCCTTTTCCGACGGGCCGCCCGGGGTAACGTTAATCACCACCACCGTGTCGGTAAGCATGTTGAACATGATTCCGATGCCGCTGAACGAACCTTCCATCCGTTCGTTCTCTGCCTTGGCGTATTCGGCCGGGATATACGTGGTGTGCGGGTCGAGTTCGCCGAATATCTTCGGGATGGTACCCTCCACCAAATCTTTCATGTTTACCGTATCCACATACTGCTCGTCGATAATATCCAGTATCGCGTTGATTTTATTCCCCCCCGCGTATTTCCCGGTTTTTCCCGTCGCCTGGTTTTTATAATGGCTTCCCACCAAGATGCCCAGCGCGATGCTCAGGCAGATAATCAACGGCAACCATACGACCAGTTTTTTATTGTTCATAAAGCCTATTACTGTATTAATTGTTTATTTCGATGAAGTCGACCTGCACCCCGGCCCTTTTCAGCAGCAGGCACCCGTCTTCCACCCGGTATTTCTCGGAGTACACCACCCGTTTGATACCCGACTGGATAATCAGCTTGGCGCACTCGATGCACGGCGACGACGTAACGTAAATCGTAGCCCCCGCGCTGCTGTTCGACGAGGCCGCCACCTTCGTGATGGCGTTCGCTTCGGCGTGCAGCACGTACGGCTTGGTAACGTTGTTTTCGTCTTCGCACACATTTTCGAACCCCGAGGGAGTACCGTTGTATCCGTCGGAAATAATCATCTTGTCTTTTACGATCAACGCCCCCACTTTACGCCGGTTGCAATAGGAATTTTCCGCCCAGATAGCCGCCATGCGCAGGTAACGTTTGTCCAGTTCCAGTTGTTTGTCTGTTTTTTCGCTCATACTTTTCCTGATTGCGCCCGCAAATATATACAGAATAATGTATAATCGGGCTAAGAATGAAGAAGAAACACGCTGGAAACGGCTTCTTTTTCGTGCCGGGCGGAAAAAGGTACCGATTCTTATTTCCGGATACCGTTGCGGCGTAAAAGCGCGTCGACAGTAGGCTCCTGTCCGCGGAAACGCACGTACAACGTCATCGGGTCTTCGGTACCCCCCTTCGAAAGCACGTTCTCACGGAAAGAACGGGCTGTTTCGCGGTCGAAAATTCCCCGCTCTTTGAAGAGCGAAAATGCGTCCGCGTCGAGTACCTCGGCCCATTTGTATCCGTAATATCCCGCGGCATACCCGCCTGCGAAGATGTGGCTGAAGCTGCTGCTCATCAACGTGCCTTCCACGCCGGGCAATACCTGCGTGGCACGCCAGGCTGCTTTTTCGAATGCCGCGGCATCGCCTTCGAACGGAGCCGTGAGCGTGTGCCAGGCCATGTCGAGGAAGCCGAAACTCAATTGCCGCAGGCACAGGTAACCCGCGTTGAAGTTCGCGGCGTCGATGAGCCGGCGTACCATTTCGTCGGGAATCTTCTCGCCCGTTTCGTAGTGCACGGCGATTTGGTCGAGAAACTCTTTTTCGGTAAGCCAGTTTTCCATCAGTTGCGACGGCAGTTCCACGAAATCGCGGTACACGCTCGTGCCCGAGAGGCTCTCGTACGTGCCGTCGGCCAGCATCCCGTGAATGGCGTGCCCGAACTCGTGCAGGAACGTTTCCACCTCGTCGAACGTAAGCAGCGACGGCTTGGTTGCGGTGGGCTTCGTAAAGTTCATCACGATGACGATGTGCGGCCGGCTGTCGGTTCCGTCGATTTTATATTGCCCCTTCATATCGTTCATCCAGGCGCCCGACTGTTTGCCTTCGCGCGGATGGAAGTCGGTGTACAGCACGGCCAGGAACCGTCCGTCGGCATCGAACACCTCGTACGGCGTTACGTCCGGATGGTATACCGGGATGGCCTTGTTTTCGCGGAACGTGATGCCGTACAGCTGCGTGGCGAGCCCGAAAACGCTTTTCTGCACCTGCGCCAGCTCGAAATAAGGCCGCGTCATCTCGTCGTTGATACCGAACGTAAGGTCTTTCAGCTTTTCGGAGTAATAGCTCCAGTCCCAGGGCATTACCGTAACGGCTTTCTTTTCGTAGCCCGTGGCGAATCCCTGCACCCGGCTGTATTCGTTCAGGGCGGCCGGGCGGTATACCGTTAACAGCTCGTCGAGCAGCTTGTATACGTTGGCCGGCGTTTTGGCCATCCGGCGGTGCAGCGCATAATCGGCGTACGTTTCGTACCCCAGCAGGTTGGCGATGGCCAGGCGCGTGCCGACGATTTGTCGGATGTTCTCCTTGTTGTCGTACCGGTCGTTCTTGTTACCTACGGCCTGGTAAGCCAGGTACAGCTTTTTACGCAGCTCGCGGTCGGCGGTGTATTGCATGAACGGCACGTAGCTGGGGGCGCTCAGGTCGAACAGCCAGCCTGTTTTTCCTTTTTCCCCGGCACGCAGGGCGGCGGCTTCACGGATGCTTTCGGGCAGCCCGTCGAGCTGGGCCTCGTCGGTGAGGAGCATCTCGAAACTGTTCTTGTCTTTCAGCACGTTCTGGTCGAAGGTAAGCGTAAGGCGTGCTTCTTCTTCGGTGAGGCGGCGGAATTTCTCCTTGTCGCCGGCGCTCAGGTTCGCCCCGTTTTCGGCAAACGACTCGTAGGTTTCCTGCAACAGCTTGGCGTCTTCGGTGCCGAGGCCGAGCCGGTCTTTCTGTTCGTACACGGCTTTGATGCGGGCGAAGAGCGGCTCGTTGAGCAGCAGGTCGTTCGCGCTTTCGGTGAGCTTGGGCGAAACGCGTTGCGAGATTTCCATCATCTCGTCGTTGCTTTCGGCGCTGAGCAGGTTGAAGAAGGCCGACGATACGCGGTCGAGCAGGGCGCCGCTCCGTTCCAGTGCGACGATAGTATTTTCGAACGTCGGCGGCTCGGGGTTCGAGGCGATGCGGTCGATTTCGGCTTTCCGCTGCCGGATGCCTTCGTCGAAGGCCGGTTCGTAATGCTCCGTTTTGATTTTATCGAACGGAATGGTTCCGTGCGGAGTGTCGTATTTCCCGAAGAAGGGATTGTTATTGGCTTGTGTCATTGTATATAAGCTTGTTAAAAGTAAAATAAATCCGGTTGTTCTTTTCATTTCTTTAGGATGATTGATTTTTTGTGCAAAGATAGTGCAAGCCGAGCGCAAAAGCAAAGCTCGCTTTGATTTTGCCGAGGCGCCGCCTATCTTCTCTTTTCGGAAGAAAAGTAGTGCAAGCCGAGCGCAAAAGCAGAGCCCCATTTTGATTTTGCCGAGGCGCCGCCTATCTTCTCTTTTCGGAAGAAAAGTAGTGCAAGCCGGGCACAGAAGCAGAGCCCAATTTTGATTTTGTCGAGGCGCCGCCTATCTTCTCTTTTCGAAGAAAAGTAGTGCAAGCCGAGGAC
>DBGBSM010000360.1:0-1892 GCA_048468815.1 Parabacteroides sp. | reverse complement strand
TGCCGGGGGCGAGACGGCAATAAAACGACGCTGACGGCAAACTTGCCAGCACCGACGGCAATATGGCCGTCGCCCCCCGGCAAGCGAAAACAGCGGCATGCAGCGAAAAAATTCTCCCGGCATTCGCCAGGAACCTGTATCTCCGGAAAAGCTCAGCCCCGGTATTTGTATTTATTGAATACGGTTGTTCCGAAGAAACGAAAATAGCCCCTGTCTTGAAAATAAAAAAGAAGTGCGCTCCGGTGAGGGAGGAACACTTCTTTTTTTCAGGAATTAGAACCGGAACGTTACTTTCTGTCCAGCAACTCTTTTACCCAGGGAATTACCAGTTCGTATTTGAAATAGTGCATCGGCGGGTCTACGTTCGTCATCGCGAAGTACGTTTCGTAGTCGATGCCTTCCGGCAACTGTTCGAATTTACCCCGTTCCTTCGGGTCGGAAAACTTGGGATAATAATAAATCGTCAGGTTTTCCGGCCGGCCGGCGATTTCGTACGCCCGCTTCACTTGCCTGAAATCCCGTTCGAGCCCTCCTTCGGTAAAAATAATCGGCGTGGGAGCAAAGAAGGAAACGATGTCCGGGAAGTCGAAGTTACACAAGAAGTTGGGAATCAGATGCCGTATCGAGTTAGGATACGGACGCACCCCGTTTTCGTACGGCTCGGTAAGCACGATCATCCGTTCCAGCGTGCGGCACAAAAAGTCGCTGTACACGATGGCATAAATCGAAGGGTCGAGCACGCCCATTACCATCATCGCCTCGGTGCCCAGCGAATGGCCGCTCAGGATAATCCGCTCGTTATCGATTAGTTCGCTCTGCTTCATCCACTTCAATACCTGCATATCCACATACGAGTTGTAGCCTAAATAGCTCCAGCCCATTTCCAGCAATTCGCGGGCAATCGCGTCGTAATTGTAATCGGGCGCGGTAGTGTATTTCTCCAGGTCGGACAATTCGCCCACACCCGGGTTATCCACCGCGACGGCTACCAGTCCGGCTTTTACATAATGCAGCGCCATGGTACGCTTGTCGAACGTGCGCGAGGAGGCGTAGTTCGGCTCCAATTCCGGCTCGGCGGCAAGCGATTCCTTGCTGCCGCCCGTACCCGGAATGCAAATCACGCCCGGAGCCGGCTTTTCGGCCGTAACCCCGTCGGGTATCAGCACCAGGAAGGTGGAAACGCACTCCGGCAACGGATACACTTCCCACTTCTCTACCCGGTAGCCGTCGCGCTGGCGGGTGTCTATCAAATGCGGAGCCGGCAAATCGGCGATTTCGGGATGGCGCATAATCTCTTTCATCTTTTCGCGAAACCCTTCTTTCCACTTGAAAAATTCTTCGCGGGTAAAATCGGGGTTGAAAGCGAACGCCGGCTTCAGGTTCTTCAACATGGCGTGCGTTACGCCGCGCGAACTCAGGTAACGGCCGTCGCTCCGGTCGGTCGTAATCGGCCCGTGCGCTTTCGGGTCGAACTTCGTTGCAGCCCCTTGCGCTACCGCCCCGCCGAGCGGTAACAGGCATATTATGCATATAAACAATCCTTTTTTCATACGATATAATTTAAACGGTATTACTTCAGTATCTTATCCAGCCAGGGCAAAATAAATCGTACTTTGATATCGTGCCGGGGTGGGTCTACGTTGGTGAGTTCGAAATACAAATCCCGGTTCAGCCCTTCGGGCAGCCTTTCGTAGTTGCCGCGCGGACGGTCGGCGAATTTGGCGTAATGGTAAATGGTTACGTTCTCCGGCTTGCCGGCGATGGCATACGCCCGGCGCACCAAATCCAGGTCGCGGTCGAGGCCCCCTTCCGGGCAAATCACCGGCCGGGGAGCCAACGCCGCCACGATGTCGGGGAAATCGAAATTCTTCAAAAAGCCCGGTATCAGGTGG
>DBGBSM010000359.1:0-4734 GCA_048468815.1 Parabacteroides sp. | reverse complement strand
ATGTAGAAGCGCCCACCCCCGAAGCCCCTTCGATGACGGCGGCTTTGGAAATGTACCTGAAAAAGGCCGGCGCCTCCGGCAAAGAATAAGCGTCGATTGATCGGCAAACCGAATAAAAGGCACAGAGACTTATGGTTGCATATACTCTGTGTCTTTTTCGTTTAACCCCCATACAGAAACACAGGCATGGCAGAAAAAAAACAAGGACTTTCCAAGCCGGAGCGCTTGTCGCTGAAACGGCATACCGACCGGTTGTTTGCCGAAGGGCGGTCGTTTGCGGTTTATCCGCTCCGGGCGGTATATGTGCGTACCGACGAGGCGATGCCTGCCCGGGTATCGGTGTTGGTGAGCGTGCCGAAGAAAAAGTTCAAGCGCGCCGTGAAGCGCAATTATATAAAACGGTTGGTACGCGAGGCGTACCGGTTACATAAACAGGAATTGACCGATTCGCTGGCCGGAAATAACCGGTATCTCTTGCTCGCTTTTATTTACCTGGATAAAGAATTGCCTGTTTTTGCCACGATAGAACGCTCGGTAATCAAAGCCCTCCGGCTGTTAACCGGGAAAGAACAACCCGGCTCCGGTAAACCGGTTGCCGCAAACGAAACCGGTACACCGTTATCCGGACCTGCCGAATGAAACGCTTTTTTACCTGGCTGGCCTTGTTGCCGGTATACTTCTACCGGTATTGCATTTCGCCGCTTACTCCGGCTTCGTGCCGGTATGTTCCTACCTGTTCCGAGTACGCCGTGCAGGCCATCCGGAAATACGGCCCCGTCAAAGGCGGTTGGCTTACGCTTAAACGGCTGCTTCGTTGCCATCCCTGGGGCGGCAGCGGATACGATCCGGTTCCCTGACTATGCTTTATTACGATATACATACCCATCGTTTCCGGCCCGAACCGGATACGGTAACCGTATACAACCGGATTGTGCCGGCTCGCGGCGTTTCTGTGCCGTATGCAACGGAGCCGGAGCAAACGTGCGGCAGCGCTTTCCGTTACTACTCGGTAGGGATTCATCCGTGGTATATAGATACGGAAGAAACGGAACGTCAGTTTTCGCTTTTTCGCGACCGGGTCGTTTTGCCGCGTGTAATCGCCGTGGGCGAGGCTGGGCTCGATAAATTAGCGGCCGTGCCGTTCGCACTTCAGGAAGAAGTATTCCGGTACCAGGCTGCCGTAGCGGAAGAGCTCCGGATGCCATTGCTGATTCACTGCGTCAAGGCGTGGGGCGAAATGCTGGCGTGGCGTAAAAAACTATCGCCGCGCGTGCCCTGGGTGATACACGGGTTCCGGGGCAATCCCGTACTGGCTTCCCAATTGCTGGAGCACGGTTTTTACCTGTCGGTTTCCGACCGTTTCCATCCCGACTTGTTGTCCGGGGAACTGCTACCTCGCTTGTTGCTGGAAACCGACGACCGGGAAACGGATATAAAGTCGGTCTACCGGAAAGCGGCATCGTATTTTCCGACGGACGAGGACACGTTCGGCCGGAAAATCGCTGAAAACGTTCGGGAGGTGTTTTCTATTTGATATCGGAATAAAAGTCGTACCTTTGCTTCCCGGGGAGAGGTGAAACCCGGAACAAGCTGCGCCCCGGCGTAAGCGGGTTGCGTTCGTTTCCGCCCGGTCGGCTTGGTTTCGCCGTGCAGAGCAAGCGAAGATAAACTGTAAAAACAATTAATACATTATTTTACTACGATGAATTTTGTTGAAGAACTCAAATGGAGAGGCATGATTCACGACATGATGCCCGGTACCGAAGAACAACTGCAAAAAGAAATGACCACCGCTTATGTGGGTATCGACCCTACCGCCGATTCATTGCATATCGGCCACCTGGTAAGCGTAATGATATTGAAGCATTTCCAACGGGCCGGCCATCGTCCCATCGCGTTAGTGGGCGGCGCTACCGGTATGATTGGCGACCCTTCCATGAAATCGGCCGAACGGAGCCTGCTCGACGAGCCGACGCTCCGCCATAACCAGGAAGCCATTAAAAAGCAACTGGCCAAGTTCCTCGATTTCGATTCCGATGCGCCGAATGCGGCCAAGTTGGTAAATAATTACGATTGGATGAAAGAATATTCTTTCCTGAATTTCATCCGCGACATCGGCAAGCACCTCACTGTAAATTATATGATGGCGAAAGACTCGGTAAAGAAACGGCTCAGCTCGGAATCGAGCGTAGGCATGTCGTTTACCGAATTCTCGTACCAGTTGTTACAGGGATACGATTACCTCTACCTGTACAAGCATGAAAACTGCCGGTTACAGATGGGCGGCTCCGACCAGTGGGGAAATATCACCACCGGCACCGAGCTGATTCGCCGGAAAGAAGGGGGCGAAGCGTTTGCCCTGACCTGCCCGTTGATTACCAAAGCCGACGGTACCAAGTTCGGCAAAACCGAATCGGGTAACGTATGGCTCGACCGCCGCTACACCAGCCCGTATAAGTTTTACCAGTTCTGGCTCAATGTAAGCGATGCGGATGCCGCCCGCTACATCAAGATATTTACGGCGCTCTCGAAAGAAGAAATCGACGCACTCGTGGAAGAGCAGGAAGCCGCCCCGCATTTGCGTCCGTTGCAAAAGCGTCTGGCTAAGGAGATTACCTGCATGGTGCATTCGGAAGAAGATTATGAAGCGGCCGTGGAAGCTTCGAATATCCTGTTCGGCAACTCCACTTCCGAAGCCTTGAAGAAGCTCGACGAAGATACGTTGCTTGCCGTTTTCGAAGGTGTTCCCCAATTCGAAATTTCGCGCGACGAGCTGGCCGCCGGCATCAAAGCGGTGGATTTGCTCACGGAAAAAGCGGCCGTTTTCCCTTCGAAAGGCGAAATGCGTAAGCTGGTTCAAAGCGGCGGCGTAAGCATCAACAAAGAAAAACTGGCTCAGTTCGATGCGGTTATCGATACCCGGTCGTTACTCGACGGGAAGTATTTATTGGTACAAAAAGGGAAGAAAAATTACTTCCTGCTGATTGCCCGGTAAAAAAACGGAAAGAATTCTTTGTACGAAAAGAAGTTTTTTCTTACCTTTGCATCGCTTTATCATTAAAGCATCGGATTGTCTCATGGTGTAATGGTAGCACTACAGTTTTTGGTTCTGTCTGTCGAGGTTCGAATCCTCGTGAGACAACAGAATAAATAAAATCCGTTGAAGCTTTTGCTTTCAACGGATTTTATTTTTTGTGCGGAACAGATATTTTTGATAGATGCATGTACCCCGTTTAGGTTACGGGGTAAAGAAATTATCCAGACAAATACTAAGATGTTGC
The DNA here is from genome assembly GCA_048468815.1 of Parabacteroides sp. GTDB lineage: Bacteria > Bacteroidota > Bacteroidia > Bacteroidales > Tannerellaceae > Parabacteroides_B. The sequence continues at coordinate 1,453 of DBGBSM010000359.1, read as the reverse complement.
GCCGTATAGAGGTCAATTTTTATTTGTCAGTATGCTTATAATCTTCCAGTTAGCTACCGTGCCGTCGTTAGTGAGAATTCCAAAACCGGCTTTGTATCCCCATACGGACCCGGCTACATTGTTTTCTTTAAAAAGTTCTTTCACATCCCGAAACCATTTTTCTTTCACGGTTTTATCGGTAAAAGAAATACACCCGAATTCGGAACAATATAAACGGAGTCCTGTTTCCCGGGATTTAGTGAAAGCTATCGTCATTCGTTCGCGTAGCACCTCTTTGTCGTACACTCCGTTGAAATGGTTCACGATGGCTTTATGTACTTCGTTTCGAAGAGTGTCGGCGTCTGACTTGTTTACCAGTTGTCCCGGATAATGCAACGGAATATCGAGATTGCGTAGGCGCATCCAGGGCGCTTTATAATGGGTAAGAAGATGCGGTGTGTAAAAATGGAAAGCCAGCATGAAGTTGGAGTCGTTTTCCGGAACGGTGAGCGCTTGTAACGATTTTACGGAGTTATGCTCGCCCCCGCCGAAAATCAACGTACGATTCCGTTCGGTTTTACGTATTTCTTTTATCAGACGTGCCGATAATGCGTTCCAGATGTCAGGGGTGGGAGGTACCGGTTCGTTTAACAATTCGTATGCTAACAGGCCATTTGGGTAATGGCCGAATTCGCGGGATATTTTTCGCCACATTCCGGTCAATCTATCTTGTTCGCCGGCATCCGTCCACAAGGTCATGTTTTCCTTGTCATTGAAATAGTGCGAGCGAAGGATATGGAGGTCTAATACGATGCGCATTTTATTTTCTTTACACCACCTGATTGCCTCATGGATCGATTGTAAGGTGCCGGGGATGAATTTGCCTTCGGGTGTGAAAAGTTGCGATTCGTCTACAGGTAGCCGGATATGGTCGAATCCCCATTCGGCTAAACGTTTTAAATCAGCTTCTGTGAAGAAGTTTTTTGCTGAACAACCTTTGGGGCGGGTCGATACCTGAGAGAGCCACGAGCTGATATTCACTCCGGTGCAGATATCGAATTTAACCTCCTTCCGATTCGTTGCGGATGTTTTATTTACTTTACTCTGACACCCTGTCATTGGCATCATACTCAAAAGAAAACAAATAAATAGTATGCTGCTTATCGTTCTATTTTCCATCTTGATTTAAATTTTTCATGGTTTATTGAAAAGCATGCTTTGTAAAAATATTTCTTCATTCAATATGGTAGATAATTGTAATGTATCCTTGCAAAACTTTTTTATTCAAACGAATAGCAATTCTTACGTAAGGTTCTCCGCCTTCATTTATCGTTTCTTCATGGAGATGAAAACCGCAATCTGGCGTGTTTATAATGGCAATTGCTTTATAAGCGCCTCTTTCGAATATAATTTTGTTGCCGTCCGGCCTCCAATTTGCCCGACTGGTTATTGCCGTTTCGAATACCTGAGCCTC
>DBGBSM010000358.1:0-11655 GCA_048468815.1 Parabacteroides sp. | reverse complement strand
TCATCGACGAGCGGCTCGAATTGAAATAATCTTTCAAAACGGAATGCCGGGCAAGGATATTTTCCACGGTAGTAAGTACATGCTGCGGATGGAAAGGCTTGGTGATATACAAATCGGCTCCGTGTTTGTATGCCTCGATTTTATCTTCTATCGCATTTTTGGCCGAAATGCCGATAATAGGAATATGCGCCGTCTGCGGGTCCGACTTCACTGCGTTAATCAGTTCGATACCGTCCATTCCGGGCATCAGGATGTCGGTGATGATAATATCCGGCCTGTTTTTCCGGATGATGTCCCATCCTTTTTTTCCGTCTTCCGCCTCTTCCACGCGATAGGTAGGAGAGAGTATATCCCTTAGTAACTGCCGGATGTTCCGTTCGTCTTCTACTAAGAGAATAGTAACCTTATTTTCAAAGAGTTTTCTTTTCGTCTCGTCGGGAACATCTTCCGGTTCGAGTTCCTGTTCTGCGGTAATTGCGGTTTCCTGCTGCAACGGAAGCGGATTCAAAACTACCGAAAATTCTACGTATTCGTTCAACCGGCTGCTTACCGTTATTTCGCCGTGAAGCAAATCCAGCAGATTTTTGACCAGGTTCAGGCCCACGCCCGTACTTTTGCCGTTTTCGAGTTTGTTGGTTTCGAATATCCGGAAACGATCGAATATCCTTTCCATTTGGGCATCGGTGAGGCCTCTGCCGGAATTGGTTATCTTGAAGTACAGCTTATCTTCATGCTGCCGGATAACAGCATGGATATATCCACCGGCGGGAGTGTACTTAAAGGCGTTGGAGAAAAGATTGGAAAATATTTTTTCCAACGAATTGCGGTCGGAAACAAAAGTAGACAAATCCCGGGTATCTACCTTTAGGTCGATTTTTTTTTCTTCTGCGATTTCTATGTAGCTGTCCGCCATATATTCGATGAATACAGGCATGTCTATCGATTCGGCATAAAGCGTAAGGTAACCCGACTCCGCCTTGCGGAATTCCATCAGCTCGTTAATCAGTTTCTGCATCCGGTCGGCATTGTTTTTGATGATTTGCACGTATCTTTTCGAATAACCGTTCAGTTCCCCTTTCTCCAACAAGTGCTGTGCCGGGCCGTATATTAAAGTGAGCGGGGTAAAAAACTCATGGGCTACGTTGGTAAAGAAGTTGAGTTTCGATTCGTACAGTTTCTGCGTATGTTGCCGGTCTATTTGCTCGAAAAGTATTTGTTGCTTTAACCGCATGCGATTTTTCATGGTCGACCAGGCAAAGTAAAGAAGAGCCAGTACCGAACCGGCATACACAATATAAGCCACCGGATTACCCCACCAAGGGTAGCCTACCCGAATCGGTAACTTATACACCGCGTCGCTCCATACGCCGTCGCCGTTGGTGCATTTTACCTGTAATTCGTACTTTCCCGGAGGCAATTTGGTAAGTATCACATTGGCATTCTCTTCATTGTTAATCCATTCTTCGGCAAAGTTCACGATACGATACTTGTATTTGCAGTTCCGGTTATTAATGAACTCCCGGGCGATAAACGACAGCGTGAGATACGATTCTTCATACGAAACCTTCAATAAATTATCCGTTATCCGCTCGTATATATTTTGGTTTTCGTTGTTGATACGCAGATGAACCAGCTTGATTTCGGGAGCATACGTGCGCAGGTAGATTTCATCGGGGTCGAAATAGGTAAAACCGCCTACTCCGCCGAAATAAAGCAACCCGTCGGAATCCTGATAATAAGCGTTATCCGAAAATTCGTTGTTGTGCAATCCGTTCTGGGTAGTGTAATTGGTTATTTCATTATTCTGCCGGTTAATAAACGAAAGTCCGTAATTGGTACTGACCCACAGGTTTTTGTTCCGGTCTTGCAAAACTCCGTGAATCGTATTGTTGGCCAGTCCGTTTATATCGGTATATTCGTACAACGACGGCTGTCCGGACGATAGCATAACCTTGTTAAGTCCGTAACTCGTGCCTGTCCATAAAATTTTTTCCTGTCCGTTGTCGTATAGCAACGATAAAATATCCCGGTTCATCAAGTTCTCGTTCACGCAGGCGAGCCGGTCGAACCGCTGTGTTTTCACGGTGTATTTATTTATTCCGCCTCCCCGGGTTCCCAACCAGAACTCGTTTGTCGTGTCGCCGGGTATTAAAGCGTAAATAGTATTATTGGTGATGGTATTTTCCCGGGCGACGGTATACTGTTCGAATCCGTCTACTACATATCCGTTTCCTTCTTTTTTTATATTCAGCCCTATTAATCCCAAATTTACCGCTCCCAGCCATAAGGTGCTGTCGTTGCGGGTAAACAGCATACTGTATACCGATTGAAACGGAGGATACCGGTGTGAATTTCGAAGGCGTTCTATCCGGTTGCTGTTAGGGGGGAGGATGTTAAGCCCCTCTCCGTCGCCTCCGATAAAAACAGCTCCGTTTTTATTTTTTACGAAGGTGTAGATAGAATTGGAGTTCAATCCGTCGCGTGTGGTTAACGACCTCACAATGCGGGCGCTTTTCTTATCGATGATTTTAATTCCTTCCCCTTTGGTTCCTACTAATAAATTACCCTGGCTGTCTTCACAGAACGAACGTACGGGGTGATTGGTCGCTACGGTACGGAAAGGCGACGTATATTCGTATGCCGTAATTACCCCTTGTCCGTCGGTTCCTATCCACAGTATATCCTGCGAACCCATATACAGGGAAAAAACGGATACGCCCTCGGCCAGGTTTTCGAGCGGTACCTGTTGTCCGGTGTCCAGGTTGAATTTTTCGTATCCTCCTTCGGTATACGTTACCATTAACGTGTGATTGGCATACGCGGTTTTGAATACCTCCTTTCCCTGAGGTATCCGTACCGAATCGATGCGGGCAGAGGAGAGGTCGATTATCTTGAGCGAGCGGCGGCAATTCAGAATCAGTTTCCCGTCAGCCAATTCCATGTCGGTTATGCCGCTCTCTTTTATATAAAGCGTTTCATCGGTAAAAAAAAGTTTTCCTTCGGTGTATTTCACGGCATAAGCATATAATTCGCCCTCGTACGATAACATATACGCCGTATTGTTCGAGTCGATACACATTCTTTTCGAGTGGCCGATATGCGTTTCGGATTCGATTTTGACAAACTGCTGTGTAACCTCGTCGAAGCAGAATAAACCGGCGCTTCGGATGCCGCAGATAAGCCTGCGTTCGGCCGTTACGCCGATAAGGGGGAAAGCATGCTCGCAAAAAAAGCGGTCGAAAGTCTGCCGGCGCCTGTTCCACCGGTTCAAGCCCCCATCGGTCGATATCCAGAGATTGTCTTTATTTTGCTCGAGTATAATCCTTATTATATTATTGCTGATAGAATGCGGGTCGTTTTTATTATAGCGATACTTTTCTATTTCCCTTCCGTTAAAAGCATTCAGGCCGTCCCAGGTACCGAACCACATCACATGTTCGGAATCTTCGTAAATACAATTAACCGAATTATTGGATAATCCGTCTCCATTAGTAATATAATGCAGCGTATATTGCGAATACACAGGTAAATAACTTATACAAAGAATAAGCAGGCAATAGAGTTTCATAATAGACAATACTTTATACCGAGTGACGAATGTAAGCAAATAACCGTAGCAAAAAACACAGGCGCTTGTTAAAAATACGGCGTAGTACCTTTTTTAGACTATAGTGCACTCTTCCTCCGGATGCGACCTCTATATTTATCGTGTCGTTAAACATCGATGCTAACTTTTAAAACCATGAAAACAAGATGGATAGTTCTTAACCCGCTTTTTATGAGAGAAATAGGTAAAATGAGAGTTGATATAATCTTAATTTCACTTAAATAATTAATACTATGATACATTATTCCAAAAAGAATGCTTCCTGCCGGTTTCGGCCGGAGAAACGAAGAAGCCGGTATGTAATTGCCGCAGCGGTTAGCATGATGATATCTTTATCATTGCCGCAACAGGTAGCAGCCGCACTGGTAAGCGGCGTAAGCCACACCGAGCAGACAGGGAAAATAACGGGAACCGTAACGGATACGAACGGCGAACGGCTTATCGGCGCCACCGTACAACTGAAAAATTCGCCGAATTCCGGTACGGTTACGGATATAGACGGTAACTTCACCCTCGAAGCCGGGCCGAATGCCGTCTTGCTTGTTTCGTATGTGGGCTTTCGTACCCAGGAGGTAGCGGTAAATAATCGCACGAGCATACACATTAATTTAAAAGAAAATCTCGAGTTGTTAGACGAGGTCGTGGTGGTAGGATACGGCGTACAGAAGAAAGCCTCTGTAACCGGGTCGGTTGCCGCCATACAATCCGATAAGCTGGTTCAAGTGAAAACGCCGAGCGTATCGAATATGCTTGCCGGCCGGCTGCCGGGTTTACGGGCCGTGCAGCGTTCGGGCAGTCCCGGCGACGATGCTGCGAGCGTGGATATCCGCGGATACGGAAATATGCTGGTAATCGTCGACGGAGTAGAACGCGATTACACCCAGCTCAATCCCAACGACATCGAATCCATTTCTATCCTGAAGGATGCGTCGGCCGCCGTGTACGGATTTAAGGGTTCCAACGGGGTATTGCTCGTAACTACGAAAAAAGGCATGCTTTCCAAGCCGAAAATAACGTACGACGGTTTTTACGGAATCCAACAGGTAACCCGTTATCCGGAATTGATGAACGCGTATGAATATGCGTCGCTTTATAACGAAGGCGTACTGAACCTCGATCCGGGAAAATCCGTACCCTACACCGACGAACAATTAGCGGCATTCCGTACGGGTACAGGCACCGATTGGTGGGATGCGACGATTCGTAATTCCGCACCGCAGACTTCCCACAATTTAAGCGTATCGGGAGGTACGGAAAAAGTAAAATATTTTATGTCGGTAGGCTATTACGACCAAAGCGGCTTGTTGAAATCCAAAGACTGGGGCTATAACCGGTTTACGGTACGTTCCAATATCAGCCTGGAAGTAGTAAAAGGATTTACGGTCGACTTGCAGTTAGCCGGAAAATACGATAAACGGGAAATGCCGGATAACGGCGGTCATATTTTCCAGGATATACAAATGGCGTTACCCGTGTTTTCGGTGTATGCCAACGATAATCCCCAGTGCTGGCAAGGGCCCGAAAACCCCGTACAAATGTCCAGGGCCGACCAGGCCGGTTTCGACAACCGGATGCGCCGCGAATTTAACGGTTCGCTCGGATTTACCTGGAATGTGCCGTGGATAAAAGGGGTAACAGCCAAAGCATTGATTGCTTACGATTACCGGAATACCCAGAATAAGCAATGGGCCAAAAACATCGACCGGTATTCGTACGATGCATCCACCGGCGAATATGTTAAAAGCGTAAGGCGTTCGCTTACCACGCTTCAACAAAAGAACGAGAATTATTACAAGCCTACCCAGCAGTATTCCCTGAATTATTCGAACGTATTCGGGGGAAAACACGACGTCGGTGCGATGGTATTGTGGGAAATGTACCACGATAACCTCACCTGGTTGCAAGGAAACAAAGAATATGTAATAGGCGTTATTCCCGACCTGAATTTCGGAGACAGCAAGAACCAGAAAACCTCGGGACTCACTACCGAAACGGCCCATGAAGGATTGGTAGGTCGTTTCAATTATGCTTTCGACGGAAAATACCTGCTGGAATTCAATTTCCGGTACGACGGTTCGTATAAATTCAAATCGGATAACCGATGGGGATTCTTTCCGGGCGTATCGGCCGGCTGGCGTATTTCCGAGGAAGCGTTTTTCAAAAAGCTCGTACCCGATATAGACAACTTCAAAATCAGAGGGTCGTACGCCTTGGTCGGCGACGAGGGCGATTTCGATGCGTATCAGTATCTCGACGGTTACAAGCTGCAAAGCAAGTATGTAATGGGCAAGGATAAGCTCACCGAATCGTACCGCATCAGGGGAATGGCCAATCCGTGGCTTACCTGGTACGAGTCTAAAATCATGAATATCGGATTCGACGCTTCTTTTAAACGGGGGCTCGTTACCCTGGAGTTCGATTATTTTCAACGGCACAGGTCGGGATTACCCTCTACCCGTACAGGGAGCCTGCCTACAACGTTCGGCCAGTCGATGCCGCAGGAAAATTTGAATTCGGATGAGAACAAAGGGTTTGAAATCAGCGTGGGACATACTCATCGAGTAGGTGATTTCCGTTACAATGTCAATGCGAACTTTTCCGCTACCCGTATCGTGATGAACCATGTGGAGCGGGAAGAATCGGCCAACCGGTATGAAAACTGGCGTAAGAATACGAACGGGCGTTACCGGGATATTCGCTGGGGCAAGCGGGTAATCGGCCAGTTTACCTCGTACGAAGAAATACTGAACTCGCCGGTACAGGATAAGAACGGGAATAAATCGCTGATGCCCGGCGACTTGAAGTTCCAGGATTTCAACAACGACGGAATTATCGACGACAACGATATGCAACCCATCGGTCGTGGAAGCACGCCCCGTATGTATTATGGCTTGAACCTTTCGGGCGAATACAAAGGATTCGATTTGTCCGCCTTTTTCCAGGGAGCGGCCGGACACGATGTGTACATCAGTAACGATTTGCTCGATCCGTTTATCCAGCAAGGCATCGGCAACGGATTGGCCGTTATGAATAACCGGTGGCACCGCGAAGATCCCTCCGACCCGTACAGCGCGTGGATACCGGGATACATGCCTGCTATCCGTACGGCGGGGTATGCCGATAACCGCTCCGAGAACTCCTGGTCGTTACATAAAGCGAACTACCTGCGTTTAAAAACCTTCGAGGTGGGATATTCTTTGCCGTCGAAGCTGTTGGGTACGTATGGCATCGACCGTATCCGGGTGTATGTAAATTGCAATAACCTGTTCACTTTTACCGGCAACGATGAACTGATGAAAACGATAGACCCGGAAAACGATAATAATTTTCTGCGTTACTATCCGCAAACCAAGTCATATAATTTCGGCATAAGCGTTACTTTTTAAAATTGAAAGCCATGAAAATAAGAAGTTATAAAAAACTGATAGGAAGCTGCATCCTTTGTATGGGATTAGCGGCATGCGAGGGATACCTCGACCGGGAAGATACCAGCGGCATTATTACGCCCGACCTCGTATGGTCCGATCCGAATGCAATAGCGGCCGTATTGGCCGATTTGTACGACGGCATCGGCGTAGACGAGTTCAACGATTGGCACGATACGGACTGGATGTTGATGAACCCGACCACTCTTTCCGACGAAGCGCAGGGTTCTTACCAGAAAAATCCGCTTTTCGATAATCCGAATACCACGTATGTATATAGCGACTATTTGTTCGAAGACGTACTGGAATGGAAATACCCGCGTATCCGCCGTACCAACGAATTTCTGAAACAATTGGCCGAGACTGCCGTACTCACCGCAGAGCAAAAAAAGGAACTCGAAGCGCAAGGCCGTTTTATCCGGGCCATGCATTATTTCGGCCTGGTAAAGCGGTATGGCGGCGTGCCTATTCTTACCGAACCGCAAGTATATGAACCGGGTAATCCGGATAAACTCCGCGTGCCCCGGAATACGGAAAAAGAAGTGTACGACTTTATTATCGGCGAATGCAAAGCGATAGCCGAAGTATTGCAAGTTACCAGGCCCGATAATGAAAAGTACCAGGCAACGAAAGGCGCCGCTCTGGCTCTTTGGTCGCGGGCCGCTTTGTATGCAGGCTCGATTGCGAAATACGGCAAATTGCAGCCGGACGGTCTGACCGGGATTCCGGTTTCGGATGCGCAAGGTTACTTTACCGAAGCATATAACGCTTCCAAAGCGCTTATCGGCTCAGGCGTATATCAGTTATACAATAAAGACACCGATAAGGCCAAAAACTTTTACGATTTGTTTTCTAAAGCGGTAGGCGGCAATAACGGGGAATACATTTACCAGAAACAATACAACGTGAGCGGCGGAAAAGGGCACGACTGGGATAAGCGTAACGCGCCGTTTTCGTACGCAGGCGGCTGGGGTTGCGGAATGGCCCCCACACTGGAAATCGTGGAAGCGTTCGAGTATACCGACGGTTCGGACGGCGCACTCCGGATTTACGAAGCCGACGGCGTAACCCCCCGGCGTTTCGACGACCCGTTCGATTTGTTTACCGGCAAAGACCCGCGCCTGTTCGCTTCGGTTTACCTGCCCGGCACTCCGTTGAAAGGCTCGAAAGTGGAGTGGAGAAGAGGCGTAATTGCTCCCGACGGTACCAAATACCAGGCATACAACCAACCCAACCAGGATAATTCGGTCGTTATCGGCGGAATAACGTATAGTGCGTCCGGTAAAGACGGAGGCGCCGATGTGGGCGATCCTTCCAAAACCGGATTCTACCAACGCAAATTCGCCGACGAAACCCTTACCGACATGGGGATGGGAAAATCGGAAACTCCCTGGGTCGTATTCCGCTTGGGCGAAATTTACCTGAACCTGGCGGAAGCTTGCATGGAGCTCGGCGGTAAGGAATCGGAAGCCTTATCGGCCGTAAACGCTATCCGCGAACGGGCCGGAATCGCCAAGCTAACCACTGTCACGCTGGAGAAAGTACGCCATGAGCGGCAAGTAGAGCTCGCCTTCGAAAAGCACCGGTACTGGGATATGAAACGCTGGCGTATCGCCCACCTCGACGTTACGCAGGGCGGATTAACCAATTTCAGAGGTACCGCCCTGTACCCCTGGTATAACGTAAGCGACGGAAAATATACCTTCGAAACCGGCTCTACGCCCAAACAATTGCGGATGTTTATGGAAAAGAACTATTATGTACGTTTCCGGGATAACGACATCAGTACCAATCCGAAGTTGATTCAGAATCCCGGATTTGAAAATTAAACCTTTAAACAACAGGATATGAAAAAGACGATCTATTTTGCCTGGATAGCCGTAGCGGCCTGTATAGGTGTTTCGTGCACCAACGAAATCGACAATTACGACGCCCCCGCCGGCGGTATAAAAGGCACCGTGTACGATGCCGCCACCAACGAACCCATTCCGTTGCCGACGCAAGGCGACGGCGGGGTGTTGGTGAATTTGTTCGAACAGCATACCGGAGCCACCCGGTCGGTGGATTTCCGGGCGAAGCAAGACGGAACGTACGAGAATTCCCAACTGTTCGACGGCGAATATAAAATAGTGGTGAACGGCCCTTTCGTAGACAAATGCGAAGGAGCGGTTACCGTTCAGGGACAAACTACGTGCGATTTGAAAGCGACGCCTTATTCGCGTATCGATATTCAAGCAGCCGTAGATGCCGCTAACCGGATACGGATTACCTATTCGGCCGTGCCCAGCAACCCTTCGTTTACGGTGAGCGAAGTTTCCCTGATGTGGAACTTTGCGCCCGGCGTGGATGTAAACAGTTCCAATTACGCAGCCAAGGCCACCGCCGGCAGCTCCTCGGGAACGTATACGTTCGATTTGGCAGCGGATAAAAACTTCAACGACAACCTGTATAAAATCGTTTCCAACGGGAAGAAGATATACGTACGGGCGGCCGCCGAGGTAAAGGGAAATATCAATTACAGCAACGTGGTGGAATTGCAAATCAATTAAGAGCCTGTTTAAATCTTCTTCCTATTAAACAGCTCCAAAGGTTTGTCCGGATGTCGCGGGCGTACCGGTTATACGGTACGCCCCACGCCGGAACACGCCTTTTATATCGCAAAATCTTTTAAAAGAAAAATAAATGAAACAGGTTAAGGTGGCTATGATGAGTTTGCTGCTTTGTCCCGCGCTTCTGCTCGGACAGGCGCCGGCCACGGAAAATATACTTCCGGATTGGGCATTGGGCGGTTTTATACGCCCCGAAGGAAAAAATCCGGTGATAACGCCGAATAAAAAATCGACCTTTTACTGTCCGATGCGGAAGAAAAAAGTTGGTTGGGAAGAAAGCGATACGTTCAATCCCGCGGCGGTAGCGAAAGACGGGAAAATTTATGTGTTGTACCGCGCCGAAGACAACTCTTCGCCGAATCTGGGCGAACGCACTTCGCGGTTGGGACTGGCCGAAAGCGACGACGGGATTCGTATGACCCGGCGTGCCGCTCCCGTACTTTTCCCGGCCGACGACCATGCCAAACAATACGAATGGCCGGGCGGATGCGAAGACCCCCGTTTGGTCGTAACCGAAGATGGAATGTACGTGCTTACGTATACCTCCTGGAACCACGACAAGGCGCGTCTGTCTGTGGCCACCTCGCGGGATTTGATAAACTGGACTAAACACGGACTGGCGTTCGACCGGGCATATGGCGGCCGTTTCAATGCGGTTTGGAGTAAATCGGCATCCATTGTAACCGAAATCAGGAACGGACGGCAGGTGGCTGCCCGGATAAACGGAAAATATGTGATGTACTGGGGCGAGTTCGAGGTAGCCGCCGCCACATCCGACGATTTGATTCACTGGGAACCGGTTTTGGATGAAAAAGGCGAACTGCTGATACTGGCCCGTCCCCGGAAAGGTTACTTCGACAGCCGCCTGGTAGAATGCGGTCCTCCGGCTATTCTTACGGAGAAAGGAATCGTGTTGCTGTACAACGGGAAGAACCGGGACGACGGCGGGGGCGACAGCCGCTTTCCGTTAGGCACCTATAGCGCCGGGCAACTCTTACTTTCCAAAGAAAATCCGTTTCAGGTGATAGCCCGGCTCGACGTTCCCTTTTTCTATCCCCGCGAACCCTTCGAAAAAAGCGGACAATACCGGGACGGAACCGTTTTTGTGGAAGGATTGGTATTTCATCGGCAGAAGTGGTTTTTATATTACGGTTGCGCCGATTCGCAGGTAGGAGTGGCCGTTTACGACCCGTCCCGGCGAATTCCCGGCGACCCGGTGAAATAAGTACGTTATCGAAAAGCTATGTTGAATATGAAAACAATGACACCGGTATATTGGGCTCTTTTATTTTTCTGGAGCGTGTTGGCGGTAAACGCGCAATCGCGGCTTAACTTCGGATTGGCCGCAAAGCAACCCGAAAGCGAACTGCCCCGGTCGAAAGCCCCGTTTATACCCCCTGTAAAGCAGCCTTACCGCTCGGTTCCTGCCCAACTTATCCGCGACGATGACGGCAATTACCGGTTCGGCGCCGGATGGGAAATGTCGGAAGGCTGGAAATTGTCGGGCAACGGCTGTTCCCTTTGGGATGTTTCCCGGAAAGATACGAGCTGGTATCCGGCGGAAGTTCCCGGTACGGTGCTTACCACCCTGGTGCGGCAAGGCGTTTATCCCGACCCTTATTACGGAGTGAATAACCTGCATATACCCGATACCTTGTGCCGCACAGACTGGTGGTACCGTATCGCATTCGATGCTCCGGCCGACATGGCCGGCTCCGGTTACGAATTATTACTCGAAGGAATCAATTACCGCGCCGAAGTATGGTTCAACGGGCAACGGCTGGGAAGCCTGAAAGGAGCTTTTCGAAGAGGCATTTTTCCGTTATCCGGCGATTTATGGAAGAAAAACGATAAAAACGTACTGGCTATCCGTATCTGTCCGCCCCCCAATCCGGGCATTCCGCATGAGCAAAACGAAAAAGGATTCGGCCCGAACGGAGGCAGCCTTTGTTTGGACGGCCCTACTTTTATTTCGTCGGAAGGGTGGGACTGGATACCCGGTATCCGCGACCGG
>DBGBSM010000357.1:0-3783 GCA_048468815.1 Parabacteroides sp. | reverse complement strand
AAAGTAGTATTATCGAATAATTAATTCAAAATGATTAACTATGGAATGGTTTACGAATCTTCTCAGGACATATCCTGAGCTTGCCGTATTCCTCACATTAGGAATAGGTTTCTGGGTAGGCAGGCTCAAGATAGGTAAATTTACTTTAGGTACGGTAACCAGCGTATTGTTAGTAGGCGTCCTTATAGGACAATTAGACATCCCGATTACCGGGCCGCTAAAAAACGTATTTTTTCTTTTATTTCTTTTCGCCATCGGCTACAGTGTAGGGCCGCAATTTTTCCGGGGGCTGAAAAAAGACGGCCTTCCACAAATGCTTTTCGCAGCGATTATGTGCGTATTCTGCCTGGTAATTCCCTGGCTGGCGGCCCTGATATTAGGGTACAATGCAGGCGAAGCGGCCGGATTGCTTTCCGGATCGCAAACCATCTCGGCTGTGATCGGGGTATCCACTACCACCATTAACAGCCTGGATAGTATCGATGCCGCCACCAAAACGTCTATGATAAATATCATTCCGGTAGCGTATGCCGTAACTTACATTTTCGGTACTGCCGGCTCGGCCTGGATTCTGGCCTCGTTGGCACCCAAGATGCTGGGCGGCCTGGATTACGTAAAAAAAGCCAGCCGCGAATTGGAAGCTAAAATGGGAAACGACGAAAGCGACCAGCCCGGCTTTATGTCGGCCGAGCGTCCGGTGGCTTTCCGGGCTTACAACATTTCCGACGACTGGTTCGGCGAAGAAGGAAAAACAGTTCAGGAATTCGAAAAACATTTACTGGAGAAAGGACGCCGGTTGTTCGTGGAACGGGTTCGGATAAACCAGGAAATAAAAGACGTAAAACCCGGATTGAGGCTGCATAAAGGCGACGAAGTAGTACTGAGCGGCCGGCGCGAGTATGTGATAGGCGAAGAAAACTGGCTGGGCGACGAAGTGAACGACCCCGAACTCCTTCAATTCCCGGCCGAAGTATTGCCGGTAATCGTAAACTGCAAAACCTATTGCGGGAAAACCGTCGCCAATATCCGCCAGCAAACTTTTATGCACGGAGTAAGCATCCGGAGCATCCGGCGTGCCGGAATTGCGATTCCCGTGTTGCCTAAAACCGCTATCGACCCGGGTGACCGCATCGAACTGGTAGGATTGAAAAGCGATGTGGACGAAGCGGCAGCCAAATTAGGCTACGCCGACCGGCCGAGCAACCAAACCGACATGGTATTCGTAGGACTGGGTATTTTTATCGGCGCTATTTTAGGAACACTTACGCTGCATATCGGCGGAGTACCGCTTAGTTTCAGCACCAGCGGCGGAGCGTTAATCGGCGGTTTGGTACTGGGCTGGCTACGCTCGATGCGTCCTACGTACGGATACATTCCCGAGCCGGCTCTGTGGGTATTCAATAACGTAGGGCTGAACATGTTTATCGCCGTAGTGGGAATTACTTCCGGCCCGAGTTTTATCAGCGGACTGAAAGAAGCCGGATTGAGCTTGTTCCTGGCCGGTATCGTAGCCACGACCATACCGCTGTTGATAGGCGTGATTATGGGAAAGTACTTCTTTAAATTCCACCCGGCCATTACCTTAGGATGTACGGCCGGCGCACGGACTACCACCGCAGCCTTAGGCGCCATCGAAGACGCCGTAGAAAGCCAGACGCCCGCATTAGGCTATACCGTTACGTATGCCGTAGGAAATACGTTGCTGATTATCTGGGGCGTGGTAATCGTACTATTAACTTCGTAAGCTATTTACAGAAACGACTATAAACTCATTCCCGTTCCTTTATCCGTTTCTTTCCGGGCTGAACAAAAGCGAAACGGATGCCTGCCGCGGCGAGCGGTACATAAACAAAAACGATAAAATAAAAACGATTATGGATACAGCGACCAAAGATCCTCTGGCGAGAAGCTACGAGAAAAAGATGGAAAAAATCAGTCCGTTCGAACTGAAAAACAAACTGATAGAATTGGCATCCGAGCAAACGCACCGGATTAAGTGCGCAGCCGAAACCATGCTGAACGCAGGCCGGGGCAACCCGAACTGGATTTGTACGTTACCGCGTGAAGCGTTTTTCACCTTGGGTAAGTTCGGGATGCAGGAATGCAAACGAGTAATGGATTTACCGGACGACATTGCCGGCATTCCCGAAAAAGAAGGGTGCGGCGAACGTTTCCGGCAATTCCTGCAAGAGAACCCCGACGAACCGGGCATCCGATTCCTGAGCGATGCGTTCGATTACCTGATTAACAACCGCAATGCCGACCCCGACGGACTGGCGCACGAATGGGCGGAGGGCGTAATAGGCGACCAGTACCCCGTACCCGACCGCATACTGAAGTATACGGAAGAATTCGTACAGGATTACCTGCACCAGGAAATGAACGCCAACCACGAACCGCTGGATGCCAAGTTCGACTTGTTCGCTACCGAAGGCGGAACGGCAGCCATGTGTTACATATTCGATTCGCTGCAACAGAATTATTTGTTGAATAAAGGAGATAAAATCGCCTTGTTCGTACCCATCTTTACACCTTATATCGAAATTCCGGAACTGGACCGGTTCGATTTCGACGTGATCGAAATCCACGCCGATACGCTCGATAAGGAAGGATACCATACCTGGCAGTACCGCGACGAAGACATAGACAAGCTAAAAGACAAATCCGTGAAAGCGGCTTTCATCGTAAATCCGAGTAATCCGCCGTCGTACGCCATGAACCAGGAAACCCTCAAACGCATCGGCGACATCGTACGGAACGACAATCCCGACCTGATTATCATTACCGACGACGTATACGGCACCTTTATCCCCGAATTCAAATCGCTTTTGGTAGAATTGCCCCAGAATACGTTATGCGTATACTCATTCTCCAAATATTTCGGCGCCACCGGCTGGCGGCTGGCCGTAATTGCACTCGACCAAGACAATATTTACGACCGGATGATAGCCGAGCTGCCGGAAGACAAAAAAGCCGACCTCAACAAACGGTACGGCACGCTCACGCTCGAACCGGAAAAACTGAAGTTTATCGACCGGATGGTGGCCGATAGCCGGGATGTAGGATTGAACCATACGGCCGGACTATCGCTGCCGCAACAAGTACAGATGAGCCTGTTCGCCGCTTATGCCCTGCTCGATAAAGAAAACAAATACAAAACCCGTATGCACCGGCTTATCCAGGACCGGCTGCATGCCTTGTGGGACAATACCGGCTTCAAACTGATCGACGACCCGTTGCGCGCCGGCTATTACAGCGAAATCGACATGCTGGTATGGGCTAAGAAATTCTACGGCGACGAATTCGTAGAATACCTCAAAGCCAATTACGAGCCGGTAGACGTGGTATTCCGGCTGGCCCAGCAAACCTCGCTGGTATTGCTCAACGGCGGCGGATTCGACGGGCCGGAATGGTCGATACGGGCTTCGCTGGCCAACCTGAACGAAGACGACTACAAAGCCATCGGACACGGCATTGCCTGCATCCTGCACGAATATGCCGATTTCTGGAAGAAAAGCAAAGAAGGGAAAAACTGATCAATACCTTGTCCGATCAGGTACGCAGCCGACAGGTTGCCGCCTGATCGAGCAGGCTTTTCCGCTTTTACCCGCCGGATGCCGGAATTGTTCCGGTATCCGGTTTTTTTGTGCCGTATCCGTTTTTTTACCCGGCATGTATCCGGTGTTCGGAAAATAACCCTTACTTTTGAAGGTGCATCTAATCTGTAGCCCCCATGAAGAAAATACTTTTTCTAATACTCTTCACCCTTCTTTCTGTTTATCC
>DBGBSM010000356.1:0-9675 GCA_048468815.1 Parabacteroides sp. | reverse complement strand
CCCGTGGGTTAAAAGGTTGATTTTACGCATAGAATGCACGAACCGCACGCAGCAGCAACCTATGCTCGTTTACGCCGGAGTGCAACCTATCTTCGCTTTTTCCGCGTAAATATACGAAGAAAAGTCATAACCGGAAGCCCGTATTCCGGAATATCACCGGCTACGCCCCGCAACTGGAATAAAATACAACCGGATTATAACCAAACGGTTCCGGATAAATTCGCGTACTTTGCAACCGAAATACGAATCCAAGATAATGTGTAAATCGGTTATAGCCTGCAAGCAGGCCTCACGCACGACATACCAACGGCACAGCGATTCACCGAAGCCTTAACCTCGCTGTGCCGGCCGTGTCGTTGACTCGGGCCACCGGCGCTGACAAACAAACCGGCTCGTTCCAGACACGTTTTGCCGTAATCGCTTTTACTGTTATCCGTCGCATATTTTATTTCAGGGGGAATAAAAACGGTAAAACTTGTTTCCAGAAGAAGAACCTCGCCCGTTTAATTTCTTATTTTTAAATGTCACCGCACGAAAAAGAACGACAAATTTAATTCCAACCCTTTGCCCTTTCATTCTTTTTCTTTTTATTTGCGGTAAATAGGCCACGCCATGAAACACACCCTTATCTTTATTTTACTATTTATCAGCAACATAAACCACCTGCATGCCGACAACGAAATCGATTCGCTGCTTTCCGTACTGGATAAAACCATTGCCGCCCGCACCTCGTACGTACACGATAAGGAAAACCGGATATCCGAACTGAAGAAAAAGAAACAAAAAGAGAAAAACTTAGAAACAATCTATTCGCTGAACCGGGAAATCATCGACCAGTACGAGTCGTTCGTGTGCGACTCCGCCGAATTATACATCCATGAAAATATCCGGATCGCACAACGACTGAATAACCCGGTTTTCCTGGCCGAAAGCAACATCCGGTTAGCTTTTGTTTATTCGCTCTCCGGTCTTTTCGTACAAGCCACCGAGTTGTTTAACCGACTCAAGCTCGACGCCCTGCCCGCATCTTTGCACACGCAATACTGCTGGAGCAGAATCCGCTATTACGAGAACCTGATGAAATATACCGACGACCCGAAATACAATGCCGTATACGAACAGAAAAAGGAAGCCTACCGGGATACGGTACTGCTTACGCTCGACCCGGGCTCGCGGGATTACCGAAAGGAGAAAGCGTTTAAACTGGAACTGGCCGGCGAATACGAAGAAGCGCTCCGCATTCTTTATCCGATTTTCGAAAGCCGGCGCCCGGACGAACATTTCTATGCCATGGAAGCGATGGGGCTGTCGGTAGTATACGGGTTATGCGGAGAAACGGAGGCCGAAAAGAAATATATGATTATCGCCGCTATCGCCGATACGCGGTTGTCGGTGAAAGAAAACGAAGCGTTGCTTACCTTGGCTACCCGCCTGTACGAAGAGGGGGATGTAAACCGGGCGTACAATTACGTAAAAGCCGCACTCGAAGATGCGGTATATTACAACTCGCGTTTCCGGAACACGGTAATCGCCCGGGTACATCCGATTATCGAAAACACGTATTTATACAAGATGGAGCAGCAAAAAAGAGCCTTGCGCTTGTATGCCTTGCTGATAAGCCTGTTCGTGATTGCGCTCGCCATCACCTTGTATTTCAATTACCGGCAGATCCGGATTGTTTCCAAGGCGCGCCGCCACCTGAAACAGATAAACGAAGAACTGATCGCCCTGAACCGGAAATTAGACGAAGCCAACCTGATCAAAGAAAAATACATCAGTTATTTTATGAATCAGTGCGCTACTTACGTAAACAAACTCGACGAATACCGGAAAACGGTAAACCGGAAAATAAAAGCCCGGCAAATCGACGACTTATACCTCCTGTCGTCGCGTCCCTTCGAGAAAGAAATCGAAGAATTGTGCGCTAATTTCGACAAGGCTTTCCTGGAGCTCTACCCCGACTTCATAGAGAAGTTCAATTGTTTGCTAAAGCCGGAAGAGCGTTACAAATTGGAAAAAGGCCTTAACACGGAACTGCGTATTTATGCCTTGATACGTTTGGGCATTACGGATGTGAGCCAGATTGCCGACTTCCTGCACTACTCGGTTCAAACCATCTACAATTACAAGAGCAAAGTAAAGAAAATGGCTTCGCCGGATGTTTCCAACTTAGAAGAAGAAGTGAAGAAACTGGGCAGTTTTACCTGATTATTCCCTGTACGGAGATACCCGAACTGTTACCGGGACGATGGGCCGTTTGTCTGCGGTTAGCGCAAACCCGGTTGGCGTGCCATACGGCCGCCCGTACGGCATCGCTTCGGAATGTTTCTTCCAGACTTCATTTTCAAGCCCTTTCTTTTCAAAAAAAATCCGGTTTCTTCCGCCGAGTTAGATAAATGTTAGTTACTTTTGCAATCAAAAGCATTCCCAGCCATATGGATATAATACGTTTGGAGGGGACAGACAGCAAATTGTATGCACTGATTGCACCCCTGGCCATGAACCCGGCCATCCTGAGACAAAACAATAACTACCCGTTCAAAACTTCCGGCCGTTACCAATGGTACATCGCCATGACCGACGGAAGGGTGGCCGGCTTTATGCCGCTCAAAAAGAACGGCGCCCTGTTTCTCATAGACAATTACTATATAAGCGGCGACGACTCCGCCGTAATCGACATCCTGCTCGGCGCGGTAACGAGCGACATCCTGCCGGATTCGTCGCTGGAAGCGCTGGTACATAAACGGCATGCTGACGACTTCAGGCGCAACCGTTTCTTAACGGTCAAGGAATGGACGAACTACGATAAAATGCACTATAACCACCAGAAAGAAGTTACGCATGACATACCGACCGAATGTATATGAAGCAGCGATGCGGCGCCTGAAGGTGGTATTCGAGCGCTTCGATTACGTATATGTCTCCTTTTCGGGCGGCAAAGACAGCGGAGTGCTCTTGAACTTATGTATCGAATACATCCGCCGATACGCTCCCGACCGGAAACTGGGGGTATTCCATATCGATTACGAGGTACAGTACCGGCAAACCACCGCATACGTGGAGCAAACCCTGGCGGAGAACCGTGACATACTGGAGATTTTTCACTGTTGCGTTCCGTTTAAAGTACCGACCTGTACTTCGATGTACCAGCCGTACTGGCGGCCGTGGGAAGAAAACCAGCAGGAGAACTGGGTAAGGCCGCGACCGGAGCATTGCTATACGGCGGCCGATTTCGATTTCTTCAGCGACGACTTATGGGATTACGATTTTCATTTCCTTTTCGCCCCGTGGCTTTTCCGGCGAAAAAAATGCCGACGCCTTTGTTGCCTGGTAGGTATCCGTACCCAGGAAAGTTTCGACCGCTGGCGCGCGATACACAACGATAAAAATCATCGCTGTTTTTCATATCATAAATGGACGCGCAGGATATACAACCATATCTATAACGCCTATCCCATTTACGACTGGAAAACCACCGACGTATGGACGGCCAACGGTAAATTCCGCTGGCCTTACAACCGGTTGTACGACTTGTACTACCAGGCCGGCGTACCGTTGAACCGGCAACGGGTGGCGAGCCCTTTCATTTCGCAGGCTATTTCTACCCTGAAACTTTATCAGGTTATCGACCCGGATACCTGGGGCCGGATGCTGTGCCGGGTAAACGGCGTTAACTTCGCAAGCATTTACGGCAATACCATAGCCATGGGATGGAAAGCCATTACTTGCCCTCCCGGTTTTTCCTGGAAAGATTATATGCATTTCCTGCTGAATACCTTGCCCGAACCGACTCGGAAAAATTACCTGGAAAAACTCGATGTAAGCATCCGGTTCTGGCGGAACCAGGGCGGTTGCCTGGGAGAAGAGACGATAAGAAAACTCCGGAAAGCGGGGATACCGTTTACCGTGGGCGAAGCCACGGCTTACCGCACGCGAAAAAAACCGGTTAAAATGGAATACCTCGATGATATCGATATTGCGGAATTCAAAGAAATCCCCACCTACAAACGCATGTGCATTTGCATCCTGAAAAACGACCATATATGCAAATACATGGGCTTCGCCCCCACCAAGCAGGAAAAACAGAGGCGGGAAGCGGTAATGAACAAATACAAAGCATTGGAAAATGGAAAATTATAAAAGCCCGGTATATAACGTTATAGCGGTACCGATAGAGAAAGTGGTGGCCAACCACTACAATCCGAACCTGATGGCGCCTCCGGAAATGAAGCTGTTGGAAGTGTCGATCTGGGAAGACGGCTATACGATGCCCTGCGTATGTTATTACCTGAAAGACGACGACCGGTACGAACTCGTAGACGGTTTCCACCGGTACCTGGTAATGAAAACGTCGGAAAGGATATACAAACGGGAGAACGGATTGCTCCCTGTTTCGGTTATCGACAAGGATGTATCGGAACGGATGGCTTCGACCATCCGGCATAACCGGGCACGCGGCGTGCACTCGGTGGAACTGATGAGCGGCATCGTATCGGAGCTCACGAAAGCGGGCATGTCGGATAGCTGGATTATGAAAAACATCGGCATGGATAAAGACGAACTGCTGCGGCTGAAACAAATATCCGGTCTGGCGGAACTGTTCGCCGACAAAGAATTCGGGGAAGCAGAGGGATGGATAGAGGAGTGACCGGCGCGGTACGCTCCTCTATCCGCATCTCCGCATTACTTTAACGGCTCCAGCCGGAAAGCATACCGGTAAACCGTATTTTTCCTTATCTCGTATTTCGGTCGAGGGCCGGGCCCGCAACTGGCATTTCCCAATCCCGTTTGGATACAGTCGAGATTCAATACAACTTCCGTACGGTAAATATCAGGCAAATCGTGTCCGTATTTTACTGCCCAAAGTTCTTTATCCGTATAATGCTGCGCAGCGAAATCCAGCCGGTCGGCAGCCGTAATTTTCAGGCCCTTGCCTTCCGCATCGGTCAGCGTAATCCATTTCGCATCCGTACGGCCGCCCATCGTTTGCGCCCGCACGTACGACTCCGCCATTTCGCTTACCGTCGTTTCATAACGGCCTACGTACGCGGCATTCCGTCGGTCGCGGTAGTTTTCGAACGGCCCGCGGCCGTACCACGATACATGTTCCAGTTCCGGATTGAGGAAGAGTTGCAAAGCCAGGCGGGGCAAATCGAAATCCTCGCCGGTAGTGAAACTGGCGTCTACATCCACCGTTCCGTCGCCGTACACCCGGTACGTCACCGCATACGGCACTTTTACGTCTCCCACCGTAGCCACCAATTCGGTAACGACCTCTGCCGTTTTCTTGTCTTCCGATTGTTTCCACTCGAAGCGCTTCACCTCCTGCACCACCGGTTTCCACTCCAACGGCTGGTTGCTGATGGAACGGTATCCGTTAAAAGCGAATCCTTCCTGACGGTGAATCATGTTCCGCCCGTGATAACGAAGGGCGATCAGCCGGCCTGTTTCCGAATCGAACGATACTTCCGTACCCGGTGCCCGGAAACGCACGAACCGGCGTTCTTCCAATGCCTGCAACGGCTCGGCCGGCGAAAGAACGGGTAACTCCGTTTTTTTCTCTTGCAAAAGGAATTGCTCGGAGGCAACCACATGCCCGGCATCCGCCCATACACAATCGTGTTTCAGTTTGACTTCCAGGTTAATATAATATTCGGAGTCGTCCGTCAGGTAACGGCTGTACGGCACTTGTACCGTACGGTGTTCGCCCGGCGCCCCGTCCGGCAACCCGAAAGTTTCCTCGAATACAGGCACGCCGTCTTTCAGAATTACATACCGCAAATCGAAATGCCGCAGGTTCAGGAAAGCGTACCGGTTGCGCAAGCCGAAACTATTTTCGCCGCCTTTCTCGAATGCAATGTACTGATACACCTTTTTTACTTCCTGCAACTTCGGCGTTACTCGCCGGTCGGGCGTTACCAGGCCGTTACAGCAGAAATCGTTATCGTTCGGCGTATCGCCGAAGCTACCGCCGAAATAATAGCGGTTGCCGGATTCGCCCGGTTTATTCAGCCCCTGGTCGGCCCAATCCCAGATACAACCGCCTATCATCCGGTCGGATTCGTATTCTATATAATTCCAATATTCCTCCAGGTTTCCCACCGCATTCCCCATCGCATGGGCGTACTCGCACAAGAAATAAGGCTTGTCGCGCGGCTCTTTGTCTTGGGCTATCATACTTTCGATAGATGGATACATGCGGGAGTCGATATCCGCCAAATCGTTCATTCCCTCGTAGTGTACCGGCCGGTCGTCGCGTTCTTTTACCGCCCGGTAAGCAGCTTCCAGGTTAGCACCGCCGCCCGACTCGTTACCGAGCGACCAGAATATCACCGAGGGATGGTTTTTATCTCGTTCCACCATACGCACCACACGGTCTACATAGGCGTCTTTCCAACTTTCACGTTGGGAAAGCATCATATTGCCGTGGCATTCCAGATCGGCTTCGTCCATTACATACAGCCCGTAATAATCGTATAAGGCATACATTTTCGGATCGTTCGGGTAATGACTGGTACGTACCGTATTCAGATTGAAGCGCTTAAAAAGCAGAATGTCTTCGATCATGCTCTCTACAGGTACTGCCTTGCCGTAACGGGGATGCGTATCGTGCCGGTTGGCGCCTTTAAAAAGTACCGGCACCCGGTTAATATATACCCTTTTATTCCGTATCTCTATTTTCCGGAACCCGTACGGTTGGGATGCAGCCTCCAATACATTGCCCGCGCCATCGAGCAACTCCAGATTAACCGTATATAAATAAGGTGTTTCTGCGCTCCACAGTTCCGGGTCGCGAATGCGGCATTCTCCCCGGACTTCTACTTCTTTACCCGCACCGGGAAGGCCGGCCGGCGTAGTAAAAGTACGCAACGTTTTTCCGTTTGCATCCAGCAAAGCAACCCGCACCGAAGCCTCCGCTACGGCTTTGCCGTAATTCGCAACATCGGCCGTCATGCACAACACCGCCTGGTCGAGCCGGTCGCTTACCGACGAGGTGAGGCGGATGTCGCGCAAACGCAGTTTCGGAGTGGCGACGAGGTATACGTCGCGATGTATTCCGCTCAAACGGAACATATCCTGGTCTTCCAGGTAACTGCCGTCGCACCAGCGGTATACCTCTGCCGCAACCACATTTGTTCCCGGTTTTACATAGCGGGTGATATTGAACTCCGCATCGTTGTTGGAACCCTGGCTGTATCCCACTTTTTCTCCATTCACCCAGAGATACATCGCACTGTATACGCCGTCGAAGTGAATAAAAACTTCCTTATCGCGCCAGTCGCCGGGTAGTTCGAAATCACGACGGTAACAACCTACCGCATTCGGCTCCTTCTCCACCGTATACCCGCGTTGTCCTTCGATAAAGGGCGGATTATTCCGGAACGGATATGTAATATTGGTATAAATCGGGATTCCGTATCCGTGCATTTCCCAGTTCGAAGGAATCGGAATCGTTTTCCATTCCGACACATCGTAGGCCGGCCGGTAAAAGCCCGCCGGACGTTCCGACGGTTGCTTCGCCCAACTGAACTTCCAGTCGCCGTTGAGCAACCGGTAACGCGAAGAGCGGTTCCGTATCCACGGACGGGTATACGAAGGGTCGCTTTTCATTTCCTCCGTGTCGGCAAACGGTACGAAAGTAGAACGCCCCGTTTCTTTATTCACTGCGAAAATACGTTCGTTCTCCCACTCGTTTCCGCTCCGGGTTTTCAACGCAGCGGCCACCACTTTCACATCCGATTCGACGATGTTCCACTGCTGGTTGTTCTCGGCCGGAGCCGGAACAAGCTGGTGCACGAATTCGCCTGCCAAGCCGGTGCCGGAAAAACCCAGGTTATACCCGCTGGCTTTACTGGTAAACACATAATTACCGTTAGGCAACGCGGTAATATGCCATTGCTGGTTGGTATTTTCCTTATCGGGCGCCCATTGGATTACCGGTAATTCTTTCGGACCGTTGCCGCTGTTATCTATGCCCAACTCCGTGAGCGGACTCACGATAGCATAGCACTCGTTACCGCAAGGAACCAGCTTCCATATTTGCGATTCCTTTCCCGGATTCCGGCCGGAAAGGAAAATCTTCGAACCCAAATCGAGGCTTTCCACGTTATCGAGTACAAGTCCGTTCAAGGTTCGGATTTCATAACATCGTTCCGGGTCGAACTCCCGGGCCGCAGCTGTACGGAGCGTTCCGCACAAAGCGACGGCCGCTAAGAACAAATAAGGGATAAATCGCATCATACTAACGGAATAAGGCTGATTGTTTATAAACTCCGAAAGTATGAATGGCCGGACACGCCCAACCGTCGAGGATACGTAAACGTACCCGAACAGCCTCGACGGGATTGAAACGGACAATCTGTTTATAGCCGATACATTGTTTATCCGTGGCTTCCGGTATCGCCGTCCAGTTCTTCCCGTCGGCCGAATAATCTACGCTCCAGCGGCTGGTACGATGTCCTAACTCGATTACTTCCTGCAGCATCAGGCAATCGAACTCCGTCCGGCGGGGAAGCGTAAAAATAATTTCCGCCGCCGTACAGCCGTCTTTTCCGGCAAAATAAGTAGCGGCATTACCGTCGGTCATGTTTTCCGGACGGTACCGGCCGCCCCGACCGCCTACGGCTTTCGCTTTCGCCCCGGCCAGCAGGTTGTTGCCGAACGTTTCGTCGAGCCCCTTTTTCAGTAAAGCGGCATGCAACGAGTCGACCGGATGAATCAATCCGCGTCGGTCGGGAGGAAAATTCAGTAATAACACGCTGTTGCGTCCCACCGAGGTACAATAAATATCCCATAATTCCGTAACGCTTTTTACCCGACTATCTTCTTCCGGGTGGTAAAACCAGCTCGGCCGGATCGACACGTCCGTTTCGGCCGGAATATACGCGTTTCCACCCGGTACTCCTTCGTTAAGTCCTTTATAATTCGACCATTCGTCGCGGATGCAAACCGAATCGACGGTAGCCCAACAAGGGTCGCCGGCTCGGCCGGACTCGTTTCCCATCCAGCGCACATCGGCAAAAGGATACGAATTCTTTGTTCCGAAAATGACGCAATCCGGCTGTTTCTTCCGTACGATATTGTACCAATAGCGGTAGATGGGCGTAGTCAATTCATCGGCACCGGCGCCGTCCCACCAGGTTTCCCATACCTTGCCGTAATCGCCCATCAACTCTTCCAACTGACGGGCATAATAGAGTTTATACTCTTCTGTGGTATAAAGCGGCGAAAGATGGGCGTGCCGGTCGTGGGGGCCGAGATAGATTCCCGCTTTGATACCGTATTCTTCACAAGCATCTGTAAACTCCCGTACCACATCGCCCTTTCCGTTTTTCCAAGCGGCGTTTTTTACGCAATAATCCGTATACCGGCTGGGCCACAAACAAAATCCGTCGGCGTGTTTGGCCGTAAGAATCGCACAAGGAATGCCGGCGGCTTTCAACGTACGCATCCATTGCCCGCAATCCAGCTCGGTAGGATTGAACAGAGCGGCGGGAGCACGTCCGTCGCCTTCGTTTACGTATTCCTCGAACGTATTGATTCCGAAATGAAAAAAGGCGATCATTTCCCGGTTATACCACTCTATTTGCCGGGGCGAAGGCGTTAACCCGTAAGGCTCGGGCGCCTTTTGGGCCTGTAACGGCCAAGCGGCGGCTAAGGCCACTGCAAAAAGCC
>DBGBSM010000355.1:0-11422 GCA_048468815.1 Parabacteroides sp. | reverse complement strand
CTTCGGCCGACAATGCCGCCGCTTACTTGGCGCCGTTGTTTCCCGACATCGAGTTTTTCCGGAAAGAAGAGGCGTATCCGGAGGTACAGCTACACGAAGAGATGTTCCGGAAAGCCGCCGGCGAGTATTTCCTGGTGCTCGATGCCGGGGTTATCGTAGGCGAAGACCTCATTCGCACCTTGTGTTATTTTATGGACGAGAACCCCGACGTGGGTGCCGCCGGCCCCAAAGTGCTGGATGTGCACGGGGCGTTCGTTCCCGAATCCAAGCGGTGCCTGCCTACTCCCTGGATTTCCTTTTGCCGGAAAACCTGGCTTTCCTCGCTCTTTCCCACATCGGCCCGCTTCAATGCGTATTATCTTCCTTACCTCGATGCCGACCGGAAACACCGCGTAGAGGTGGTTTCGGATTCTTTTCGGATGCTGCGCCGCTCGGCCGTTGAACAAACGGGCTGGCCTGTCGCTGCGGAAATGCAATACGGGGAGGAAATCGAAACGGCTTTCCGGCTCGCGGAGGCGGGATTCAAAAGTTACTACCTCCCGGAACGGGTGTTGCACTACGGCAAAGGGAAGATACTGAAAAAAACGGCGCACCGGCGCCTGCTGGTTATTGCCCGCGAAGCGAATATCAAGGAAACGAAGGCGATTTGTGAACAACGGATGCCCGGATGGGAATACGTGCATGCCTGGAACCTCGACGAGCAACGTATTCTGGGAGCGGCGAGCCGTTCGGTACAGATGAAAGGGTTTACCGACGTCGCGGTGTGTTATCCCGATGCCAGCTTCGAGCAACTGTTGTTATTGATGGATCGGATGGAGAATAAATACGTTACATACCATATTTATAACCGGAAAAACAAGGTGCTCGTTTCACCGCAACCATAACATGGCTTTACTTTCGAACGACATAATCGAGTTGCGCGCCCCCGAACCGGAAGACTTGGAAGTGTTTTACCGGTGGGAAAACGATACCGAGCTCTGGCAGTACGGAGTTACGCTTATTCCCTATTCGCGTTACGAACTGAAACGGTACCTCTCGGAAGCGGAGCACGACATTTACCAAACCGGGCAGGTGCGCTTTATGATACACGACCGGGTTTCGGGTGGGGCGGCCGGCGCAGTGGATTTGTACGATTTCGACCCGCATCACAGGCGCGCCGGGGTAGGCATTTTAATCGACAAAGCGTTTCGCAACCAGGGACTCGGTCGCATGGCCGTATCGTTAGTGTGCGAGTATGCTTTTTTGCTGCTGCACCTCCACCAGTTGTTCGCGCATGTGCCGGTTCCGAATGCGCCCAGTCTGGCGCTTTTCAAGAAAAACGGATTTGCGGTAACCGGGGTCCTAAAAGACTGGCTCGCTACCGGTACGGCCTACACGGACGTGTATGTGATGCAAAAAACGTTTAACGATTCCGGCTGTTCCGCCGGTACAGGGCGCCTCGTACCCCACGGCAAATAACACTTTTCCTTCTTTCCGGATGGCGGTGTTGAGCCGCTCCGGCCGGGAATCCTTTTGTTACATACGGAAGTTACGAACCGGTTTTTTGTCTTTTTAACTTGTAGTGTTCCCCACAGTCGAGAACGAAATCTAACATGCTTTTAAAAAGGCGTTCCACTTCTGATGGCACGGAGAGAGGGAAGTTCGTACCAAATTTCTCGAATAGAAAACGAGGCAGATAAGTCAACTTTACATGTAGAAAGCATGCCATCCGGAAAGCATCGTCCTTTTCAATGGCGGCGGCCAGTGTATAATCGTTTTCATGCGCTTCGTAATCGATGTGTTCCAATCTGATGACTAAATTCTTGGATATGTCGAATCCCACTACGATGGATGACCAGATTGCAAGATCGTCGTCCGATTCAATGATTACTTCTTCCAATGTCAACATATGTAAGGCATTTTTTCTAACCGTACTGATTTCTGTTTATAGAGGAAAAGGAGTTTCCCGTATTTTTATCTGCCCGAAGTATCCTGAACCCTGCATTCGTACTACGTCGCTTATAATCGGGTCGATGTTCCTGCATTTTTTACCCATCGCTTTTGTTTCCGAACAAGGGTTCGTAGCCGGGTGCTGGATTGTCGATACATTTGTTATCGCCGCATATTTCTTGTGCTGTTTCTCAGGCAAAGATAGGAATAAAAAACAAGACCAAAAGCAGATGGATGTGAAAAGGTTGCAAACAAAGGGTTTAAAGGAGAATACTGCCTTTCTTCGAAAAGAGAAGATAGGCTGCACCTCGATAAAAGCTAAGCAAGCTTTGCTTTTATACTCGGTTTGCACTATCTTTGCCGAGTTATAAACATATACGATGGAAGACGACATTAAAAAAGCCTGTGAAGTGATGCAGGCGGGCGGCATTATCCTGTATCCTACCGATACCGTTTGGGGAATCGGCTGCGACGCAACCAACGACGACGCCGTCCGGAAAATATACGAGCTGAAGCGGAGAGCCGACAACAAAGCCATGCTTCTCCTCATCGACAGCCCGGCCAAACTGAACGCTTATGTAACCCGTGTGCCCGACATCGCGTGGGATTTGATTGAAGTGGCCGACAAGCCGCTCACCATCATCTACCCCGAAGCCCGCAACCTCGCCGCCGGCTTGTTAGGCGAAGACGGAAGCGTGGGCATTCGCATCACCGGCGAGCCTTTTTCGCACAAGCTATGCGAGCGGTTCCGCAAACCCGTGGTTTCCACCTCCGCCAATATCAGCGGACAACCTTCGGCTGCCAATTTCAGCGAGATAGCCGCCGAAATCAAGAACGGCGTAGATTATATCGTGCGGTACCGGCAAAACGATACGGCCAAGGCCAAGCCTTCCGGTATACTCAAGTTAGGCGTCGACGGCGAAGTAATCGTAATCCGGTGAAAAGCCCCGGGTCGGATATTGCGGCATAACCGGCTGTCGCGGCGCGGTGTACGGATATACGCGAAGTAACTCCCGTTTTCATCGCACTACCGGCCGGTTGGCGGCGCACCGGAGTATAACCCGCCGGCGCGCAACCGTTTTTTATCCTGCGAACAAGCCGCATCGCCGTTCGAAGGCATTTTCCTTACTATCTTCGTTTTGTTTTTCTGAAACAAAGATAGTGCAAGCCGGGCGTACAAGCAAAACCCTGCTTGGATGATGCCGAGGCGCCGCCTGTCTTCGTTTTATTCTTTAGGACAAAGAAAAAATACTATGGCAAAAGAAGGATTGTTTTTCCGTTTCCTGCTCTGGCGGGAACAACACATTAAAGAAAAAAATTTCATACTGATAATCAGCTTCGTGGTGGGGATACTTACCGCCACGTCGGCCATCCTCCTGAAATACCTGATTCATTCGATACAACACCTGCTTACCGGTAATTTCACCATCGACAACGCCAACTACATGCTGCTGGTATATCCTGTAATCGGCATCCTGCTCTCCGGCCTGTTCGTAAAATACATCGTCCGCGACGATATCGGGCACGGCGTAACCAAAATCCTGTACGCCATATCCCAGCGGAAAAGCCGCATCAAGCCCCACAATACCTGGACTTCCATCGTAGCCAGCTCCGTAACCATCGGCTTCGGCGGCTCGGTAGGAGCGGAGGCGCCCATCGTGCTTACCGGCGCCGCTATCGGCTCCAACCTCGGGCGCGTGTTCAAAATGGAGCAGAAAACCCTGATGCTGCTCGTAGGCTGCGGGGCGGCGGGCGCCATTGCCGGCATTTTCAAGGCCCCCATCGCCGGGCTGGTATTCGTTATCGAGGTACTGATGCTCGATTTGACTATGACTTCCGTGCTGCCGCTCCTGATTTCTTCCGTTACCGCCGCCACGATGGCCTATATTTTTACCGGCACCGAAGCGATGTTCAAATTCTCGCAAACCGAAGAGTTTATTATCGGACGCATCCCGTACGTGCTGCTGCTCGGTATTTTTTGCGGCCTCGTTTCCCTCTACTTCACCCGCGTGATGAACCGGGTGGAGGGTATGTACCGCAACCTGGGCGTGTACTGGAAAAAATTCCTCCTCGGAGGCACCATGCTGAGTATCCTCATCTTCCTGTTTCCGCCCCTCTACGGCGAAGGCTACGGTACCATTACCTCGCTCCTGAACGGGCAGTTCTCGCACCTGATGGATACCAGCCCCTTCTATAACCTCGACATCAGCTATTGGAGCATCCTGCTCTTCCTTACGGCCATCCTGATGGTGAAAGTATTCGCGTCGAGCGCAACCAACGCCGGCGGCGGTTGCGGCGGAATCTTCGCGCCCAGCTTGTACCTGGGCTGTATCGCCGGGTTCGTCTTCGCCCATGCTTCCAACTATTTTCCGTTTACCATGTATCTCTCGGAGAAGAACTTCGCCTTGTTGGGCATGGCCGGCGTAATGGCGGGGGTGATGCATGCGCCTCTTACCGGCGTGTTCCTGATTGCCGAGCTTACCGGCGGGTACGATTTGTTCCTGCCGTTGATGATTGTTTCGGTCAGCTCGTATATCACCATCCTGATGTTCGAGCCTCACAGTATCTATTCGATGCGGCTGGCGCAGAAAGGCGAGTTGCTTACCCATCACAAAGACAAAGCGGTGCTCACCTTGTTGAAGCTCGACAGCGTAATCGAAAAGGATTTCCTTACCGTTACGCCCGACATGACGCTGGGCGATTTGGTAAAGGTAATCGCCCGCTCCAACCGCAATACTTTTCCGGTGGTCGACGAACGCGGCGTGTTGCTGGGGCTGGTTTTACTCGACAATATCCGCAACATTATGTTCCGTCCCGAGTTATATAGCCGGTTCCGGGTAATTAAATTCATGGTTTCGGCGCCTGCCAAAATCCGTACCGACATGCCGATGGAGAAGATGATGCAGGTGTTCGACGACACGAAAGCGTGGAACCTGCCCGTAGTCGACCCCGACGGCCATTATATCGGTTTCGTATCGAAATCGATGATATTCAATGCCTACCGCGAAGTGCTGGTAGATAACTTTTCTGGAGATTAAAGTGAGATGGAGAAAAATTCGTTACGTATCGTGTATATGGGCACTCCCGATTTTGCAGTGGAGAGCCTGCGCTCCCTGGTAGAGGGCGGTTACAACGTAGTGGGCGTGATTACGATGCCCGATAAGCCGGCTGGCCGGGGGTACAAATTGCAATATTCGCCGATAAAGCGGTACGCCCTGGAGCAAGGCTTGCCGTTGTTACAGCCCGAAAAGCTGAAAGACCCGGCTTTCCTCGATGCATTACGCGCCTGGGAAGCCGATTTGCAGATTGTGGTGGCTTTCCGGATGTTGCCCGAAGCGGTGTGGAATATGCCGCGCCTGGGTACGTTCAACCTGCATGCTTCCTTGTTGCCGCAGTACCGGGGCGCCGCTCCGATTAACTGGGCGGTGATAAACGGAGAAACGGAAACGGGAGTGACTACTTTTTTCCTGACGCACGAAATCGACACGGGGCGTATCATCTTGCAGGAGCGGTTGCCGATTGCGCCGGCCGATGATGCGGGCACGGTGCACGATGCGTTGATGGAAATGGGTGCGCGCCTGGTAACCCGCACCGTCGACAAGCTGCTCGACGGCTCGGCCGAAACGGTTTCGCAGGAAGCTTTCCGCATCCCGCCGCAGGAGTTACGCCCGGCGCCCAAGATTTTTACGGAAACGTGCCGCATCGACTGGCATGCGCCGGAAGAGGCGGTATATAACCGGATACGGGGCTTGTCGCCTTACCCGGCGGCCTGGACGGAGCTGGTGGCTCCCGACGGCAGCCGCACAGTGATGAAGGTGTTGCGTACGGAGCGTACGGGGCATGCGAGTGATGCCGCTCCGGGCACGGTGCGTACGGATGGCCGCTCGTACTTCGAAGTGGCGGTTCCGGACGGAGCGCTGCGTATCCTCTCGCTCCAACTGGCAGGAAAGAAGCGGCTGCCGGTAAGCGATTTCCTGAACGGGTTCAGATTGTCGGAGGAGTATCGGGTGGAGTAGGGGCGTAACTTTTGTTGCTAAAAGAAACGGGGTTGTGCCGGTGGATGGAATGACGGGACAACGAACCGGCCATTATTATTGAACAAGATGCATACGGGGATGAAAGACGTCAAACGGGCTGTTTATATCGGGTTAGGTACTTTTTTTCTGGTGCTGGGAGCCATCGGTATTGCGGTGCCTTTGCTACCTACCGTTCCTTTCTGGCTGTTGACTTGCTGGTTTTACCTCCGCAGTTCGCGCACGTTGTACGCGCGTTTCCTCGGTAGCCGGTATTTCGGTAAATACATGCGCTGTTACCTCGAAGAGCGGTATATTCCCGCGCGGGCCAAAGCCGTTTCGTTGTCGGTGATGTGGGCCTCGTTGGTTTTTACCTCTTTTTTCACCTCCTTCGCCTTATGGATTAAAATCGTGCTCGTCGTAATCGGCATCGGCGTAAGCATCCACCTGCTTTCGTATCCTTCGCACCGGAATCCCGAAAAGGAGTAGGGGGAACGGAATCCTACTCATTTTTCTCTGCTTCGCGTATAGCTTCATTCGATAATCCACCGGCTGAGGTTCCGTTCTTCTTCGCTGAACTGAACCCCCGCTTTTATCAATTTCCGGTCGCCGGCCGTATACGGGAGTAAATACCCTTTGTCGTCGATTTGCCGCAACGCTTCCTCTGCTGTGCCGTAGAGCTTGAATTCGAATACGTAAATGTAATCGGCCGTTTTCACGATGGCGTCGGCCCGTCCGCGGGCGCTTCGCACTTCCGTTTCCACGAATTGCCCCATTAGCTTGAATACCAGATAAAACACTACCTGATAGTGGCGTTCCGTACGGTCGTTCAGCTCATAAGGAAAGTCGGCAAAGAAAGCGCGGAGCCGGCATAAAAAGGCTTCCGTATCGCCCGATTCTAACTCATGGATAAATTTGCCGATATAAAATGTGGTGGCTGTTTCCGGTACGGAAGTATAAAACGGGGCTACGAAATTCAAGAATCCGTATTTCACCTCCTCGTTGGGATACCCCAGCGTGTACATGTTGAAACGCTCGTCGAAAGCTTTGATGGTGAGGTACCCGCTTTGGTAAATCATCGGAACGGGGTTGTTTACGTCGGCGCGATCGTCCGTAAGCGAGGCGGCCGAAACCTCGATGCCGTCGAGTTTCCGGAGGTCGTAATGCGTTTTCTTGAGCATTTCAGCCAGAAAAGTAGGCGTTCCGGAAGCAAACCAGTAGTTCCGGAACACTTCTTTCGACAGCGCGCTCAATACACTGAACGGATTGTACACCCGCACGTCGCTGTATTCCGAGAAACGGTATCCGTCGTACATCCGGGTAAGCCCGTTCAGGATCTCTTCTTCCGTTTTATGCTGTGCCCGGCTCATGTTTTGCACTTCCACCGGGAAGGTGGTTTCGATTTCTTCACGCGTCATTCCGCAGAGCGCCGCATATTCTTTATCGAAACTAATGTCGTTCAACTGGTTGAGGTTACTGAAAATACCTACTTGTGCAAATTTGGTTACCCCGGTGATAAAAACGAAACGCAACCAGGGGTCGGCGCTTTTCAGTACAGTGTAAAAAGCAGTCAAAGTTTCGCGGAAGTCTTTCTGCAATTCTTCGTCGTGGAAACTGCGTAAAAGCGGCTTATCGTATTCGTCTATCAAAACCACCACGCCGCGGTCGCTTTTTTCGTATGCTTTCCGGATTACTTCCATAAACCGGCCGGAATGGGTAATTCCTTTTCCACCGGTATCATACAGTTCTTCCCAGGTTTGCAACTGGCGCTCCAGCATGTCGTGCAGCCGCTCCCGGCTATCGTATTTTTCTGCATTCAAGTCAAGATGTAATACGGCATGTTTATTCCAGTCCTCTTCCAGCTTTTCGATGGCCAATCCGGAAAAGAGTTCCTTTTTTCCTTCGAAATAGGCTTCGAACGTGGATAAAAGAAGGCTTTTCCCGAAACGGCGCGGCCGGCTCAGGAAATACGGTTTGCCCATCGTTACCAAATGGTATACGTAAGCGGTTTTGTCTACATACAGATAGCCTTCTTTCCGGAGGCTTTCGAAACTTTGTATCCCGATAGGGAGCTTGCGTAAAGGCGCCCCTGGTTTTGCATTTATCATAGCGGCGGTTATTCGTTGCATTTTCGCATTTTATAATTCTATCGAGTGCGATTAAAAGAAGAACTTCACTGAGCGGAAGACTCCGGAGAAAATGCGATTTCGATTTTACGAAGATTCCGGTTATCGGACGGCGCGATTCTCCACATAGCAAACCCGCCGTCGTTCCTTTCGAATCTATACAGTCCGATTGAATATACAGGTCGGAGCGGCAGACTGATGCGGTTCTGCCTTTTTGCGGTGAGCCTGTTTTCGTTTATCTCCATACAAAAACAGGATAAGCCGAGGCGTCGCCTTTCTTCGTTTTAAAGCGAAAATCGTGCGAACCGAGCACGGAGGCTAAGCTCGCTCGGGTATGCCGGGGCACCGCTTATCTTCGATTCTTAAACGAACAAAGGTAAGAAAAGAAACGGAATATGCAGTTCGTTCTCCGGCGATTATTTTTCTTCTTCCGGATAATCGGCGGTTTCCTGCGGTAGCTTTTTCATTATGTAATAAGCTGTAACGGCCAGCAAGATACAGGCGAACGGCAGGATGTAGTAAACGCTTCGCTCGTGTTGGAAATAAAAACCGACGAGGCCGGTAAGCAATACTAACGCCGATGTTCCGGTAATAAGCGCCGGGAGCAGCCGGGCAACCGGTAACTTTTTCTTTTTCTGCAAGCATATCTGCCACAGGTAACCGGCTCCGCAGCCGGCGAATACGAAAAAAGCAGGTTGCACATACAGGCAACCTACGATAGCAATGATAAAGCAGCTAAGCGACAGCAACGCTATTTTTTTGAAATGATTTTTTTCTGTTTTCATAAGTAAGGGTATATACGTTTTCCGGCCGGTTTATCACCCGGTTATTCGTTTTGTTTGTTTTACGGAGCATATACGGAAACGTTTGTTTTACGGACAGGCCGTTGTAAAACGACCTGTTCCGGGACAGATATAAAGAACGACTGAGGGAAACAGCGAATAATTCTTCCGTATGACGCCCCGTTTCCCGGTTCGTTTTCTTTATCCTGTGTTTTCCCGCTAGGTTCAGGCTACGGGCAAAAAACGGTTACCACCAAACCTGTTTTCCGTTCTCGTACGTAAAAATCCGTTCTTCCTTTCCGCGCGAACGATTGTGCAATAAAAGTAATGAATTTTCCGGAACTTCCTCAAAAATAAGCGAATAATTATCGGCCGTTTTTCTTCCTAACGATTTCCAGCCGCCGTCCCAGTAAAATAATTCGTATTCGTCGCCCGGGAAGACGGCGTTGTTATCGGTACGGGGCGCATACCGGATGGTGCGGATGGAAACCGGCCGGCCGAAATCCAGCCCGATAAAGGCGTGGGTCAGCTCGCCGGCGTAGAACGTTTCCACGTTGCCGTCGAAGGCCCGCCCCATTTCTTCGGCCGTGGCGTGGGCGGAAGAAGAAAAAGGCGTTCCCCGCAGCGCTTCCGGCGCCGGCGTGCCCGGCCGGGAAGTATCCGCTTCCGGATAGAAAGCCAGCTCGCCCACATTTACCCACGACGAATCGGGCGCTACATACCGGATATAGCGAGATGCGGCCGAAGGCGTTACCTCCGCTTCCGTTACGGTGTAGGCAGGCGCCTCATCGATGGTATGAATAATTTCTTTCCGGCCGAAATCCCGGCTGTCCGAGGCTTCGAACCGGCCGCCCTTCATCCGTTCGGCATAAATCGAGATGTGGCTGTATTCCGGATATTTCCGGTAAAGCGTAACCGCCCGGGTGCGGGAGGTATCCGGCTGTAAGAAACAGGTGTCGCCGTTCTCGAACAAGATAACCGGCGGGGTAAGCGGCTCGAATGCATTGAGGCGTCCGAAAGTAGCCGGCAGGTAAACGATGCCTTTCCCTTCCTGCCGGTAAGCGAAAATGCGGTTTTTCCCGAACAACACGCCCCGGCCGGCCGCCCCGAAATCGAAACAGCCGTTCGTAGCCCGGGCTTTCGCTACGGGCGTCCAGCTCCGGTTGTCGAACGTACACAGGTAAGCCGTTTCCGGGAGCTTTTTGGTGACAGGCGTAATGCGGAGAGCCGATACCGGCATATCGTATTCGGCCGTAACGTCGGTGTAATCCGGGTAGTCGAACGGTTGCGGCAGCCATCCGCTTTTTTTCCGGACGGATTCGCCGGTACGGTATGTGCGGCGGTAAATCTTGGCTATTTTGTACAATACGTCGTTCGAAGCGCCGGGCCCGAATCCGATGTCGACGGGATGTCCCGTGGTATCCAGCACCATGTTCCACTGGTGCCCCGCGCTCCGGTTGGCCCAGGCCGGTACGATTTCGGTAGCCGCCGGCACACCCACGGCGCGTAGTGCCTGGGTAAGGTAAAACGACATGTGCTCGCAACTGCCCATTCCGCTGCCGGTAACCTCCCCGAAGGCGAGCGGATACGGGTAGCGCGCCATTCCGGCGTTGTAATGCACCTCGCTCCGGCTTACGATGTGCCGGGCTATCGCCAACGGGTCGGCCAGCGAGTCGAGCACGCTCCCGAAGCGCTCGTATCCCTTTTCGCGCCAATCGTCTATCGGCTCGTTTCCGTCACGGTAAGGAAGCACGTAATTGCAAAACACGTCGAACGGATACCGGGCGCCACCACCGAACCGTTCCCAGGCCCGGAAGGCCAGGTCGATGTTCGTAATCAGGTAACCGGCCGTAATCGCTTCGAGGTCGCTTATCCGTTCGGTTCGGGGAACGGCGCCCGCCTGCCGCACGGAATCGAAATACTGCGCCACCGCAGATTGCGCCGGGTCCCAGCCTATCGGGTCGTTTAGCGGCATGGCGGCGAATGCTTGCCGGTAGGTATCGTTGCCGTTGCGCGGCACCGTGCTGTATTTTCCCGGCATGTTTTCGATAAGGAAATAAGCCGCTTCGAGGCCGAGCGAGTCACCGGCCTGCTGGTAGTGCTCGATTACCCGGAGCAACTCGCTTTTGTTCTTCCCGGCCAGCTTCAAGGCTTCCGCCACGCCGGCGGGAACGTCGGGATGCGGTGCGGAGCAGGCGCAGAGGCATAGCAGCAGGGCGGATACGAAAGTGAAGACGAAGTTTTTTTTCGTGTTTTCCGATGCGGGTAAAAGCGGATGCGAGCCGGTTTCCGCCGGTTGGCCGGATGTGGATCCGTTTGCTATGGTTTTATAAATGGCGCGGGGAGTATGTTCGGGGGGCTCGCCGTCCGGCAAAAAAGGGCCGGCAGTACCGGATTTTGTTTCTTTACGGGTGCTGTTTTTTTGCACTTGGGCAAGAGAACGTCGCGAACAGGGCGATAAATCCGGCGTGCGTACGAAGCGGATAGGGGCAGATGTACTATTTACTGTACTCATTATTCTCGGTCGGTTTAAGTAAGGTAACGGCTATAAAACTACCGGTTTGTTATGTAA
>DBGBSM010000354.1:0-2026 GCA_048468815.1 Parabacteroides sp. | reverse complement strand
AATAATGCTGTATGCGTTAATTATTCCCAATTCGCCGGCTTTGCTCAAATCCACGATTCCTCTTTCCGTATCGCCTAAGTACAAACGGGTAAGCCCCCGGTTGAAATAAGCTTCGGCAAAATCGGGCTCGCGTTCGATGGCTTCGTTGTAGTCGAGGATGGCCGCCCGGTAATCCCGTTGGGCGCAGCGCAGGTTGGCGCGATTGAAATAGGCATATACGAAATCGGGATTCAGCCGGATTACCTTATCGTAATCGTGCATAATCATTTCGTGCTCGTACGACTTCTTTTCGTCCTTGCGTAACGATTGCACAGGCCGGTTCTGTTGTAGCGGAAGGGCTTTTTTCCCGGTAAACAAATCGAGGCTCATGACCGGCACTTCGCTCAGAATCGTATTTTCGGCGGTTTGCGTGGCCAATACATACTCCAGTTGCTTATACCGCACCACCGCCCGGTTGAAATAAGCGATTACGAACGAAGGATTCAGTTCGATGGCGCGGCTGAAATCTTCGAGCGCCTCGGTAAAATCCTGCACCAGCATAAAGTCCATGCCGCGGCCGAAGTAAGCGTCCGCATTCCGGTCGTTTTGTTCGAGCTTCGCCGAATACTCGTTAATCGAGGCGAAATGCAAGGCAACCTGGTCTTCGGTAAGCGGCGCTTCCTGGTTGGTAAGGCGCAACTTCCGGTTCAACACCATGCGGTTGTTGTAATCGTCTACCACTTTGTTGTAATACACCAGCTCTTTTACCGGGTCGATTTTCTCGTAATACGAAATGATAAACTGCGGTTCGAGGTCGACCCGCACATTGCGGTCTTGCACCCGTCCGCGGATTTCGCTGCTGTATTTGCTTTTCCGCTCGTCTTCCTTATCGAATACCACCAGGCGGTTGAACTTATCGATATTCTTGTCGGACTGTTCGCGGGTGTTTTCCTTTTCCTCTTCTTTACCGGCATCCGGTTGCTTGTCGGGGTTCGTTTTTTGCTGCGACCCGGAAGAAGCGATTGCCGCAGCGTTTCCGTTTTTTTTGGCTTTCTGTTCTATTTCGAAAGCAATCCAGTAATCTTTTTCAGCCCCTTGCGTATCGCGCATTTTCTTTTTGGCTTCCGCCCGGCTGTAATAACCCGGAATAAAGTTGGGATATTGTTCCAATACCACGTCGTAATCGCGCACCGCCCCCCGGTAATCGCCGGTTTCGGTTCGCAGCAACGCCCGGTTATAATAGGCCATATAGTTATCGGGCTCCAGTTGCAGCACCACATCGAAATCTTCTATCGCCTGGTTGTTGTCGCCCACCTGCGCCCGGAGCAATCCCCGGTTGAAACGGGCTATCAGGTTGTGTTTATCCATGCTGATTACCTGGTCGTAATCGGCCATCGCTCCCCGGAGGTCGTTCAATTGGTAGCGTACCAGCCCGCGGTTGATATAATACCCGTCCTGGCGCGGGTCGAGCCGGATGGCTTCGTTCAAATCGGCCAAGGCTTCCTTCATGTTATGCTGCTGGTAATATACCAGGGCGCGGTTTCCGTAAGCGGGCGGGAAGTAGGGATCGAGTTCGATGGATTTGTTGTAATCGGCGAGCGCTTTGGCCGTATCGCCTTTTTCCAGGTACATGGCTCCCCGGCTCAGGTAAGCCCGGGTGTAGCGCGGATGCAGGAACATAATCCGCTCGAAATCCTTTTCCGCCGCCTCGTAGTCTTTCTGCTGAATATTGGCAACGGCTTTATTTACGAGCATCTGTTGATCTTCCGGCTTAAATTCCAAGCCTTTATCGTAATCGGCTATCGCCTCGGCATATTTTTCCTGGTTGTGCCGGGCGATTCCCCGGCAGTAATAGGCCTGAACAAAAAAAGGGTTCCGCTCCAGACATAACGTACAGTCTTCTTCGGCTCCCTTATAATCGTCTAAATTCACTTTCGCCACCGCCCGGTAAAAATACGGTTCGGCCAGCCAGGGCTTGGCCTTGATTACCTGGTTGAAGTATTGTATCGAGAGTACATAATCCTCGAAGTACAACGCATTCCGGCCG
>DBGBSM010000353.1:0-6263 GCA_048468815.1 Parabacteroides sp. | reverse complement strand
ATCCTTCCGACCCGAGAAAATAAAAAAACACATAACCCTTGTAAGTGAAAAATATCCCCCCTACATTTACAACCCATTAACCCATTTCTTTAGTCTGGATGAAACGCGATTGTTGGCCGGAGATAGAAGACATATACCGGCAAGCCCGAT
Organism: Parabacteroides sp.; assembly: GCA_048468815.1. Classification (GTDB taxonomy): domain Bacteria; phylum Bacteroidota; class Bacteroidia; order Bacteroidales; family Tannerellaceae; genus Parabacteroides_B. The sequence continues at coordinate 6,113 of DBGBSM010000353.1, read as the reverse complement.
TAGTAGCCGGCCGGGTAACTGGCGGCGAAGAAAACTACCTCTGTTCCATTGTAGCCAATTCCGCTGCAATAGCCGGTTCCACCTTAACCGAAACAGAGACGATGCGCCTGTTCGAAACGAGCCGTACCACCTACGGCAAGCCCGACATGCACCACCGCATGAACGACGATTTGAAAAAAGCCTACCGCTTCGCCCTTCAGGAAGCACGGAAACACCGCCACGTCAGTCCCGAACTCTTACGTGAGTTCAACGCCCTTGTCATGCAATCCACCGGATTCGTATACGATCCCATAAGCGGTACGTTCATCCCCACCGACGGAAGTTACCGGCAATGCGCCGCTGCTACCGGAATAGGACGGCGCACCTATACGAATTATCAGGAAGTGCCCGGTAAAACAGACGAGTTATGCCGTTTTATCGAGGTACGGCAACGCATGTCGTTAACGTTGCGCGAACAGTACGAGCTCAGTTTCCTCCTTCATCTTACCCTCTTTACCATCCATCCCTGGCTGGGAGGAAACGGACGCACCGCCCGTTTGGCGATGAACTACCTCCAGTTCGGGTACGGCCTTTTCCCCGTCAAAGTAGACGCCGCCGATAAAGAAGAATACACCTTCCTGTTGCAGCAAGCTCAAAAGAAAGGAACCAACCGGGCATTCTTCAGCTTTATGTCGTACCAACTCAGAAACTCCTTGGGTAAGGAATTAGAGAAACGCGCCATGCTACGGAAGCGGAATCCCCGTCTTTGACCCGCTTTTTTTCTCCGTTTTTTCTCCTTATCTTTGTTTCCCGGAATGAAACGGAGGTAGCCTGCATATCGGTCTGCACAAGTTGGCTTTTGCTTCCGGGGCGCCCCGCTTTTCTTCAAAAACAGAAGACAGGCAGCACCCCGGCATAAACCGAGCGAACTTTTCTGCACTCGGTTTGCTCTATCTTTTCTTCAAAAAAAAGACAGCTTCGCTTCGGCCTAACCAGGCAAGCTCGCTACCGTTTTCAGTTCGCACTATCGTAGTAAGCCATCTAAACCCATACGAAAGCTATGCCATTAAAATTAAAGGAAAAACTTCCAGCCATCGAACTGCTGAAAAAGGAAAACATTTTCGTAATGGATTCCCTCCGGGCCGATAAACAAGACATCCGGCCCCTGAAAGTAATCGTACTCAACCTGATGCCATTGAAAATCACTACCGAAACCGACCTGGTGCGGCTTTTGTCGAACTCCCCCCTGCAAATCGAGCTCGACTTCCTGAAAATCAAAGGACACACCCCGAAAAATACCCCCATCGAGCATATGAAAGCCTTCTACCGCGACTTCGACTCGGTGTGCGGCCAGTACTACGACGGCATGATAATCACCGGTGCCCCCGTAGAAATGATGCCCTTCGAGGAAGTATCTTACTGGAACGAAATCGTGCAGATATTCGATTGGGCCCGCAAACACGTAACCTCCACCCTTTATATCTGTTGGGCGGCCCAGGCCGGATTGTATCATTTTTACGACGTACCCAAATATCCGTTGAACGCCAAGATGTTCGGCATCTTCAAGCACACGCTCAACGAACCGAAAAATCCTATATTCCGCGGATTCGACGACGAGTTTTACGTACCCCACAGCCGCCATACCGAGGTGCGGCGCGAAGACATCCTGAAAGTGCCCGCCCTCACGCTGCTCTCCGAAAGCGACGAGTCGGGCGTATACATGGCGATGGCCCGCGGCGGCCGCGAATTCTTTATAACCGGCCACTCCGAATATTCGCCCAACACCTTGCACGACGAGTACGTCCGCGACAAAAGCAAGGGCCTTCCCATCGCTCTTCCCCGGAATTATTACCGGAACGACGACCCTGCGCAACCCCCGGTGGTACGCTGGCGCGGACATGCGCACCTGCTGTTCGCCAACTGGTTGAACTACTTCGTTTACCAGGAAACGCCGTTCGATATCGAAACCGTTAAAGAACTGGAGAGCTTGTAACGATGGCAGCAGCCTCCCGACCCATCGAGTTGCTCTCGCCCGCCAAAGACTGGCAGTGCGGCGTAGAAGCCATCAACCACGGCGCCGACGCCGTATATATAGGTGCGCCTAAATTCGGAGCCCGCGCCGCCGCCGGCAACAGCATCGACGACATACACCGGTTATGCGAGTACGCCCACCGGTTTCGCGCCCGCATCTATGTGGCGCTCAATACCATCCTCCGCGACGACGAGTTAGCCGAGGCGGAATCGCTTGCCTGGCAGCTATACGAAGCCGGCGCCGATGCGCTGATTGTGCAGGATATGGGGCTGCTATCCCTCGACCTGCCGCCCATCCCGTTGCACGCCAGCACCCAAACCGACAACCGCACTCCCGGGCGCGTACGTTTCTTGGAGCAATGCGGCTTTAGCCAGGTAGTGCTCGCCCGTGAACTGTCGCTCGATGAAATCCGGAACATCGCCTCGCAAACCACGGTGCCGCTCGAAGTATTCGTGCACGGAGCGCTGTGCGTAAGCTACAGCGGCCAGTGTTACCTCAGCGCCGCCCTGTCGGGACGCAGCGCCAACCGGGGCGAATGCGCCCAGTACTGCCGGCTGCCCTATACGATGACCGATGCGGAAGGCCGCGAAATCGTGGCCGCCAAGCATTTGTTATCGCTAAAAGACATGAACCGCTCCGGCCGGCTCGAAGCCTTGCTCGATGCCGGCGTTACGTCGTTGAAAATAGAAGGGCGCCTGAAAGACGTTACTTACGTGAAAAATATCACTGCCAGGTATCGCAAAAAATTAGACGCCCTGTTCGAGAAGCGTCCCGAATACCGGCGCGCCTCGTCGGGACGGGTGAACTTTTTTTTCGAGCCCGTCGCCGAAAAGAGTTTCAACCGGGGCTTTACCGAGTATTTCCTCGACGGCCGTTCTCCCGGCATTACCTCGTTCGATACGCCCAAATCGCTGGGCGAACCCGTAGGGAGGGTAAAAGAAATCCGTGGAAGACATTTCCTGTTGGCGGGAACCAAGTCGTTGGCCAACGGCGACGGACTGGTATTTTTCAACGAAAAAGGCGTGCTCGAAGGGTTCCGGGTGAACAAGGCGGAAACCAATAAAATCTACCCCGCCGAAACGCCCCGCACCCTAAAAGCCGGCATGCCGCTTTACCGGAACTACGACCACGAATTCGAAAAAATGCTTTCGCGCCCTTCCGCCGAAAGGAAAATACCCGTCCGGCTCGAATGGAGCGATAACGCTTTCGGGTTCAGCCTCTCCGTGACCGACGACGAAGGTAACCGGGTAGCCGTTACCCGTCCGTTCGCCCACGAAGAAGCGAAGCGCGGCCAGGAAGAAAATATCCGTTCGCAGCTTACCCGGTTAGGCAATACCGTTTTTACGGCGCAACCCGCCGACGTGCAAATACAGACGGAGCGCAATTGGTTCGTTCCTTCGTCGGTGCTGGCCGATATGCGTCGCGAAGCGGCGGAGAAGCTCGAAACCGTACGCCGTATCGGGTGGAGGCGCCCGAAGGCACCGGAGAAACCGGTTGCCGGAAACGTGGGGGCCGTTCCGCAGCGGCTTACCTACCTGGCCAACGTGGCCAACCGGAAAGCGGAAGCCTTTTACCGGGCACAGGGAGCCGAAACGGTGGAGCCGGCTTTCGAGTTAGCGCCGCAACCGGGCGTACCGCTGATGTTTACCCGGCACTGCTTGCGTTACAGCTTAGGCTGGTGTCCGGTACACGGCCGACAGCGCTCGCCGTATAAAGAGCCTTATTACCTGGTATACGGCGATACGCGCTTGCGCCTCGAATTCGATTGTAAAGCGTGCGAGATGAAAATATACCGGGACGACGATTAAACGCATCGGGAAAACCGAAAACGCCCGCGAACCGGCGCAATAAAGATGTACCGGGAAGAAGACGGAACGGGGAGCCGTTCTTTCATTATGCAGCGCTTCCTTGAGATAAAAATGTAACGTGAAGAAGATTAAACCGATTATCCGAATAAAAAACAACTGTATGAAGAAATTCCTTTTATCCCTGGCCGTTTGCGTGGCCGTGCTTCCGGCGGCTGCCGACGAAGGCATGTGGCTGTTGCCGCTGCTGAAGCAACAAAAGTACGAAGTGATGAAGGCGATGGGGCTCGAGCTCGAAGCCGAAGCGATTTACAACCCGGACGGCCCGTCGCTGAAAGACGCCGTGGTGATTTTCGGCGGAGGCTGTACGGGCGAAATCATTTCGCCGGAAGGGCTGGTGCTTACCAACCATCACTGCGGCTACGGCTATGTGCAGTCGCACAGCACCCTCGAACACGATTACCTGACCGACGGATTCTGGGCGTCCTCGCGCGACAAGGAATTGCCCAACCCGGGGTTGAAAGTAACCTTTATCGACAAAATCGACGACGTAACCGACTACGTGAACGAAGCGCTCGAAAGCGACACCGACCCGGGCAGTGTCCGATTCCTTTCCGCTGCTTTCCTCAACGAACTGGCCCGGAAACGCGCCGGCGAAGAGTTCCTGCAACAGCATCCCGGTACCGAAGTGGAAATCAAGCCCTTTTACGGCGGAAACCGGTACTACCTGTTTACCAAGAAAGTGTATCCCGACGTGCGGCTGGTAGGCGTACCGCCCTCGCCGATAGGCAAGTTCGGGGCAGATACCGACAACTGGATGTGGCCGCGCCATACGGGCGATTTCTCCCTTTTCCGGGTGTATGCCGATAAAGACGGCAACCCCGCCCCTTATTCCGAAACGAACGTGCCGCTCAAAACGGAGCAATTCTTCAAAATATCCCTGAAGGGGGTGAACGAATACGATTACGTGATGATGATGGGTTTCCCGGGACGTACCAATAAATATTACACTTCGTGGGAAGTGGCCGAACGGCGCGACATCGACAACGCCGTGCGTATTAATATCCGTAACTTGCGCCAGCAGGCCATGCTCGAAGAAATGCTGGCCGATCCGGAAGTGCGTATCCAGTACGCCAGCAAGTACGCCGGCTCGACGAATGCCTATAAAAACGCCATCGGCTCGAACTGGGCCATCAACAAGCGCGACTTCGAGGCCGTGAAGAAGGCGGAGCAGGAGAAACTGAAAGCCTGGACATACCGCGTATGCGAACCGGATTACCGGGATGCGCTGCTTACGCTCGAGCAAATCGTAACCGACCGCGCCGGCTTGCGTTTCCGGAGCTGGATGCTCGACGAGGCGCTGGTGCGAGGCATCGAATTCAGCCGGGTGCCGGTGAAAACAGAGGCGCTCGAAGCAGCCTTGAAATCGAAGAACAAAGCGGAAATACAGGCGCAGTTAGATACGTTGGAGGCGGCTTACCGGCGTTTTGCCGATAAAGACTATTCGCCGCGGGTAGATAAAAAGGTAGCGAAAGTATTATTAAAGGAGTATATCCGTCTCGTTCCGGAAGAGAATCTGCCTTCCGCCTTGAAAGCCGTTTCTGCCGAATACAAGGGCGATGTGGATGCGTATGTAGACGATTTGTTCGAAACGTCGGTGTTCGGCAGCCCGGAGAACTTCGCCCGTTTCCAGGCGAAACCGTCGGTTAAGGCGTTGCAGCAAGACCAGATGATTGCTTTCGCCCGTTCGGTGGAAGCGGAAAAGGAAGCGTTGAAGAACGCGCTGGCCGGTTTCGACGATGGGTATGCCATCGCTCACCGCAAATACGTAAAAGGCTTGTTGATGATGAACGGCGAGCAATCGGCCTTCCCGGATGCCAATTTCACGCTGCGTCTTACTTACGGGCAGGCCAAGGGGTACCAGCCGCGCGACGCCGTATCGTACGACTTTCGCACCACGCTCGAAGGGGTGATGGAAAAGGAAGACCCGGATAACTGGGAGTTCGTGGTAGACCCGGCCTTGAAGAAGGCGTACCAGGCGAAAGATTTCGGCCCGTATGCGTTGTCTGACGGCCGCATGCCGGTGGCGTTCGCGGCCACCACGCATACCACGGGCGGTAACTCGGGGAGCCCGGTGATGAACGGCCGGGGCGAGCTGGTGGGGATTAATTTCGACCGGAACTGGGAGGGCGTAGGCGGCGACATCCAGTACTTGCCGGATTACCAACGCTCGATTATCGCCGATATCCGCTACGTGCTGTTTGTAATCGACAAGGTGGCCGGTGCGGGGTATTTGC
>DBGBSM010000352.1:0-5621 GCA_048468815.1 Parabacteroides sp. | reverse complement strand
CTGTTTAAAACCAACAATACCTGTAGCCTGTTTTCGCTGATGTAAAGATAGTGCATTTATAAAAATAAACGATACCGCTCGGCCGCATTCCCGGAATATTCGCAACCCGGTTGCAGTAAGCTTCAAAAAATTTATCCGCCCTATTCTCACGAACGGAGCGGATAACCTAACTTACATCTAATACCATGTAAAACACTTTATCTTATAACAATCGAAAAGCCGCCTTGGTTTAAACAGGTCTCTTTTAAGCTACTAAGCCCCACGCCTTGAAGCGGAAGGCAGTCTATCCGAAAAAAAGAATGAATTAAAACCTTAAATGCTATGATATATGCTGCAAAAATTTTACCTTCGCATATTGTTAATTCAAAGATAAGGTCCTAAACAATATGGATATATTAGCCTCCGATTATACAATTCTTATTGTTGATGATGTTCCTACCAATGTGATGCTTGTACAAGCGATCCTAAAAAAGCAGGGATATACTTTGCTTACAGCCGATAACGGGCCGAAAGCCCTCGAAATATGCGAAGCCAAACTGCCCAATCTCGTTTTACTCGACATCATGATGCCCGGTATGGACGGCTACGAGGTACTTAAACGCTTAAAAGATAACCCCAAAACCAATCATATTCCGGTGATTATCATGTCTGCGCTGAGCGACATGCAAAGTATCGTAAAAGGATACCAGTTGGGCGCCATCGAATACGTAACCAAGCCCTTCCAACGCGAAGAATTACTGAAGCGTGTAGCCCACCGGTACGAATTGTTCTGTATCAAGCGGATTAAGAGCGAGTTGGAAGACACGATCGAATCGCGCGACAAGCTTTATTCGGTTATCGCACACGACCTGCGTTCGCCCCTGGGTTCGCTCAAGATGATGAACAATGCCGTAAGCATGATGGTGGATAAAGATAAAATCGGGCCGGAGGTGTACGAAATGATCCAGATGATGAACAAAACATCGGAGGAGATTTTCCTGTTGCTCGATAATTTATTGAAATGGGCCAAGAACCGCCTGAACAAACAACGCATCTACAAACAACCTACCGATATAAACAGCATTATCGACAGTACGGTAGAAATATACATTCCCGTTGCAGCCCAAAAAGAGGTAAAAATCGTTCCGGAAGGGCTGGGCGAAGAATTAGACGGCGTAGTAGACATCGATATGCTGAAAACCATTGTGAGGAACCTGGTTTCGAATGCTATCAAGTTCAGCGAGGCCGGAGGGAGCGTAGTGGTAAAAACCCGGAAAGACGGCGATTTCGTAGAAGTCAGCGTAAAAGACAACGGTATCGGAATCAAGCCGGAAGACCAGGATAAACTCCTGAAACCCAACACGCATTTTACCACCTACGGTACGAGCAACGAAAAAGGGTCGGGCTTAGGGCTGATGTTATGCAAGGACTTCGTAGAGCTCCACGACGGCAAACTGTGGTTCGAATCCGAGCCGGGAAAGGGTACTACCTTCCTTTTCACCATGAAAGCGTTTAACCAGGAGCCGACGGGAGAAGCTTAATTCTTATTCCTTTCTTATTTGAGTCGACCGGTTCGAACCAGGGTGGTTCGGGTCAGCGGAGTAACGCAATCCGAACTGGTCGGATTGTTCGATTCGATTCGACCGAACAAGTCCCGGCCTTTTCTTAAACTTTTTCAACCTCCCCAAAAACAGCAGGGAGCAATGAACAGCAGCCCTGAACAATAAAAAGCCTTCCGGGGGAATATTCCTACTCCGACAACTTATATAGCTTCAGTTTATTATAAAGCGTTTTCCTGTCGATACCCAGCAGCAAAGCGGCTTTCGATTTATTTCCCCCCGCCTGCCGGAGCGCCTCTTCGATGAGTGCCCGCTCGTGCTCTTCGTCGCGTAGGGTTTTCAGTTTGGTCGGTGCAGCCTGGGGCAACTCGCCCGGCAACTCGTTCCGCGTAATGTACTTGCCGGTAGCCAGCAAAGTAGCGTATTTCACCACATTTTTCATTTGCCGCAAATTACCCGGCCATGCATAAGCCAGAAACACCCGGATGGTATCCGTATCGAATCCCACCACCGATTTATGGAGTTCTGCATTTGCCATATCCAGAAAATGATTGGCAAACAGAAGTATATCGTCCTTCCGCTCCTTCAAATCGGGAATACGAACGGTAAACTCGTTAATCCGGTGAAACAAGTCTTCCCGGAACTCTCCCCTTTCGATTGCCTGACGCAGGTTTTCATTGGTAGCCGAAATCAACCGAACATCGATGGGGATTTCCTGGTTCGTACCCACAGGCTTGACTTTTCGTTCCTGCAAGGCCCGGAGCAGTTGTACCTGCACTTCGTACGAAAGATTCCCTATCTCGTCCAGGAAAAGCGTTCCGCCGTTCGCGGCGACGAATGCCCCCGTTTTGTCCTGAATAGCACCCGTGAAGGAACCTTTCACATGCCCGAAGAACTCCGACACAGCCAATTCTTTCGGAATTGCACCGCAATCCACCGCAATAAACGGAGCGTTCTTCCGGAGACTTTGCCGGTGAATCAAACGCGCTACATACTCTTTGCCGGTACCGCTGGCTCCGTTAATCAGTACCGACATATCGGTAGGAGCCACCAAACGCACATGGTCGTACACCTGGCGGGCTTCCCGGCTCTGTCCTTCTATATACATAGCAGACGAAGCCTTTTCCGGATGCATCTCTTTCTCCTCTTCACCGATCAACTCCTGCATTTTCCGGAGCAACTCGTCGGGATTAAGCGGCTTGGCTATATAATCCGAGGCGCCTAACTTGATAGACTGCACGGCAGTTTGGATATCGGCATAACTCGTCATCATAATTACAGGGAGCGCAGGATGATTTTCTTTTACCCATTTCAGCAAACCGATACCGTCGTTATCGGGCAAACGCAAATCGGATAAAACGAGATTGTATGTTTTTTGCTCCACAGCCCGCTTCGCTTCTGCTACGGAAGCCGCCGTGTCGACACCGAATCCTTTCTTTTTCAGCCAAGTGGTAAGCATCAGTGAAAACGTTATATCATCTTCAACGATTAGAATGAATGGCATACGTGTATTTTGTTTCTTTGCGAAGAAAAGTAGTGCAAACCGGGCACAAAAGCAAAGTAAGTCTTCGATTATGCCGAAAAGCAGCCTATCTTCGATTTTTATAAGCAAAGTAAGTAAAATTACCTCACTCCGGAAAGATTTTAATAAAGTATAAGTTTTAGCCGTATTTAGAGAGCTATTCCTCCCCGGCAGACGCACCTTTTCTGCAAAACAAGAAGCCGGACGAAATCAATCCGGGACTTATTATTTCCCTGGGCGATTCCCGTCCGGCTTCCGGCAACAAGCTACCTGCGGAACTGCCGGCAGCTTGTTGTTTGCTACTTATTATCTTTCTCGATTTGTTCCTGTACGATCGCATCCACTACCGCAACGACCGTCAGATTAAAAATGTCGCGCGTGGTGCTGGCTACGTCGGTAAAGTGAACCGGTTTGTTCAGCCCCATCTGAATCGGGCCTATCGTTTCGCCCACTCCCATTTCGAGCAACAACTTATAGGCGCTGTTGGCCGAACTCAGGTTCGGGAACACCAGCGTATTCACATCTTTCCCCACCAACCGGGTAAAAGGATACGTATCGTCGCGGAGCTTTTTATCCAGGGCGAAATTGATCTGCATTTCGCCGTCGATTACCATATCAGGGTATGCTGCGTGCAAATGGTCAATGGCTTCGTGTACCTTCAACGGGCTGCCTTGCTTGTCGGAACCGAAATTCGAATACGAAACCATCGCCATCACCGGCTCATGGGCGAAGAACTTAACGGCATCGTGCGTAAGCCGGGCAATATCGATGAGCACCTCCGTAGAAGGATGGCGGTTGATAAGCGTATCCGCGATAAAGAACGTACCCTTCTTGGTACTTACGATATGCATCGCACCGAAATGCTTGTACGAAGGGCGGATACCGATAATCTGCTCGGCCAGCTTGGTAGTTTCGGAGTACCGGCTATACACCCCGGTGATAAAAGCGTCCGCGTCGCCGGAAGCTACCATCATCATACCGAAATAGTTCCGGTCGAACATCTTTTCGTGCGCCTCGTCGAGCGTAAACCCTTCGCGCGCCTTCTTTTCCGACAGCAGATGAGCATAACGCGAGCGGCGTTTCGCTTCCCGGTCGTGACGCAGGTTAACGATTTCGAGCCCTTCCAGGCTGATATTTTCCTCGCGGGCGATACGCGCCAGCCGTTCTTCGTTCCCTAACAAGATGGGCTGGCATATGCCTTCGGCTTTTGCCTGCGCAGCCGCCTTCAACATATTGATGTGGTTCGCCTCGGCGAATACCACCCGTTTGGGATTGGCTTTAGCCATATCCATAAAGCAACGCATCAGCTTATTATCGTAGCCCATCATTTCGCGCAAATGGTTTTCATAACCTTCCCAGTCGGTGATTTCCTTCCGGGCCACCCCCGAAGCGATGGCGGCTTTCGCCACGGCCGAAGACACGCGGGTAAGCAAACGCGGGTCGAGCGCTTTAGGCAGGATATACTCGCGTCCGAAGCTCATACGTTTCAGCCGGTAAGCGGCATTCACCACATCGGGAACCGCTTCCTTCGCCAGGGCGGCGATGGCCTTTACGGCTGCCAGCTTCATTTCTTCGTTGATGGATTTGGCGCTTACGTCCAGCGCTCCGCGGAAAATATACGGAAAACCCAACACATTATTAATCTGGTTGGGATAATCGGAACGTCCGGTAGCGAAAATCAAGTCGTCGCGCGAGGCTTTGGCATCGTCGAACGAAATTTCGGGATTGGGATTGGCCAGTGCAAACACAATCGGATTGGCATTCATGCTCCGTACCATATCCTGCGTAAGCACGTTGGCGACGGATAATCCGAGGAACACGTCGGCCCCCACCAATGCCTCGGCCAAGGTAGTGATATGGCGGTCGGTAGCAAAGAACTTTTTCGATTCGTTCAGGTCGGTGCGGCGCGTGGTAATCACCCCTTTGCTGTCGCACATCACCACATTTTCTTTCTTCACCCCCAACATCATATACAGGCGGGTACACGAACTGGCCGAAGCGCCGGCGCCGTTTACCACCACTTTTACCTCTTCTATCTTCTTTCCGGCTATTTCGAGCGCATTCAACAAGCCGGCGCCTGAAATAATGGCGGTTCCGTGCTGGTCGTCGTGCATCACGGGAATATCCAGCTCCGCCTTCAGCCGGTTTTCGATTTCGAAACACTCGGGAGCCTTGATGTCTTCCAGGTTAATTCCTCCGAAAGTAGGCGCAATCGCTTTCACTGTCTGGATAAACTTCTCCGGGTCTTTTTCGTCCACTTCGATATCGAACACGTCGATGCCGGCGAATATCTTGAAAAGCAACCCCTTTCCTTCCATCACCGGTTTACCGGCCAACGCACCGATGTCGCCCAGCCCCAATACGGCTGTACCGTTCGAGATTACGGCTACCAGGTTGCCTTTTGCCGTATAATCGTAAGCGGTTTGCGGATTCTTCTCGATTTCCAGGCACGGCTCGGCCACGCCGGGTGAATAAGCTAAGGATAAATCGTGTTGCGTACTATACGGTTTTGTGGGGATTACCTCTATTTTCCCGGGCTTGCCTTGTGCATGATACTGCAA
>DBGBSM010000351.1:0-2682 GCA_048468815.1 Parabacteroides sp. | reverse complement strand
AACGGTTGTTTCATGCCGGGCAATCGCCGCGCCGGACAGAAAAAAAAGCCGGTATTCCCGGCAAACGATAAACGGCCGCCCCGCTACCGCCGTTACCGGTTACCCGGAAGCACTTTATTCTTCGCTACGGTAGCTACGAATTCTTTCAGGTAGAACGGCTCGAAATAGGCCACATCCTCGAACGCACCTGCCGCATATGCTTCTTCCGCCAAAGGCGCCATGCCGGCGGCCAGCGGATAAACGGCGTCGATAAAAACCGCATCCGGCGAAGTAATCGTTTCCTTGCATTTAGCCGCGCCGTTACCGAAAAAATACACTTTCCTTCCGTTCAGAAACGCTTCGTACGTATCGGACGTCACGATGTCGGCGGTTGCCGGACGCACCTCTTCGAGCGAAGCCGTATAAACGGCGGCATATACCTCCATCCGGCGCGCATCCAGCATGGCGCAGTACAGCGCATCGGTATCGGGATGTGCGGCGATAGCCTCCGAGGCGAGCAACTTTAACGTAGGAACGGCAATCAACGGAATGCCCGCGCCGTAGCAAAGCCCTTTCGCCAGCGACACGCCGATACGCAACCCCGTGTACGAACCGGGGCCGCTGCTTACCGCTACCGCATCCAATCCGAGCCCTTCCCTGCGGGCATAAGCGAGCGCTTCTTCCACATACGTACCCAGCAGAGCCGCATGCGAAGGCCCTTCGAGCGACGATTTTTCAAATACCACGCTCCCGTTACAGGCCAGGGCGGCCGAACATACCGGCGTAGCCGTTTCGATATTGAGTATACAAGCCATACGATTATCTGTTTTTCAAGGTGCAAACTTAGAAAATAAATCGCACACAACTTCCCGATAGTTGAAAATAAAAAAGTAACTTTGCGCAAATCTTTGGGAAAAATGATACAGTCAATGACCGGATTCGGTAAAGTTACCGCCGAGCTGCCCTCGCAAAAGGTAACGGTAGAAATCAAGTCGCTCAACAGCAAGCAACTCGATTTGTCGATGCGCGTACCCGCCGTATACAAAGAAAAGGAGATGGAACTGCGCAGCGAGCTGCTCCAGCGGCTCGAACGGGGAAAGGTGGAATTCAGCATCTACGTGGAATACCTCGGAGGCAATACGCCCACCCACATCAACCTGCCTGTAGTGGAAAGCTATTACGCACAAATCAAGGAGATTTCCGACAAGCTCTCCATTCCGTTGCCGGCCGACTGGTTCCAGACGTTGCTCCGCAGGCCCGATGCGATTAAAAACGATATGGAAGAGCCCGACGAGGAAGAATGGAACGCCGTGCACGAGGCCGTAAAGCGCGCCGTGAAGCAATTACAGGAATTCCGTATCCAGGAAGGGGCCATGCTGCAAAAGCTGTTCGAGCAGAAGATAGCCAACATCGCCGCCCTGCTCGAAAAAGTGGCCGACTACGAAACGGAGCGTATCGACAAAATAAAAACCCGCATCACCGACGCGCTGCAAAAAATAGAGAACTTCGACTACGATAAAAACCGGTTCGAGCAGGAGATGATTTACCATATCGAGAAGTTAGACATCAACGAGGAAAAGAACCGGCTCGACAACCACCTGAAATATTTCCTTTCCACGATGGAATCGGGGCACGGGCAAGGCAAAAAGCTGGGGTTCATCGCCCAGGAAATGGGGCGCGAAATCAATACGCTGGGCTCGAAGAGCAACCACGCGGAAATGCAGAAAATCGTGGTGCAGATGAAAGACGAACTGGAACAAATCAAAGAACAGGTGTTGAACGTATTATAAAAGGTGCCGTACGGCTTGCTTTTCCGGGAAAACCGGGCGGCGGCATGCTTACAACCTCCTTACAGTATATATATGAAAGGCAAACTGATTATCTTTTCCGCGCCTTCGGGTTCGGGCAAATCCACTATCGTTAATTATTTATTGCAGCAAAATCTGAACCTGCATTTCTCCATCTCGGCTACCAGCCGGGCGCCGCGCGGCACGGAGAAGCACGGGGTGGAATATTACTTCCTTACGCCCGAGGCATTCAAAGCCAAGATAGCCGCCGGCGAATTTCTGGAATACGAAGAGGTATACACCGATAAGTTTTACGGCACCTTGAAACAGGAAGTGGAGCGCATACTGGAAAGAGGCGACCACGTGGTGTTCGACGTCGACGTGGTGGGCGGGTGCAATATTAAGCAATATTACGGCGACCAGGCCCTTTCGGTATTTATCCAGCCGCCCAGCGTGGAAGTGTTACGCCGCCGGCTGGAAGGCCGCGGAACCGACACGGCCGAAGTAATCGAAAGCCGGATTGCCAAAGCGGAATTCGAGTTAGGATTCGCCTGCCGGTTCGACGCCGTAATCGTGAACGACGACCTGGAACAGGCCAAAGCGGAAACGTTGAAGCTGGTGAAGGATTTCCTGGGAGAATGAGAAACGGATGAAGATTTAAACACAGCCTCACAGAGACACGGAAATAAACAAGCGATTAAAAATGTCGGAACCGGATCGGCCGGTTTTACCACGCCGTACGTTTCCTTTACTTGTTCCGGCAAACCTTTATTTTTTCCAGGCGAACTCTTATTTTTCAGGCAAACAGCTATTTCCCCGAAAAGTAACGGTTTCCCCGACAACGAACTATTTTCCTGCAAACGAACGATGAGCGAAAATAACCTCCGGACCGGCATCTTCTCGGGCTCCTTCAATC
>DBGBSM010000350.1:0-5272 GCA_048468815.1 Parabacteroides sp. | reverse complement strand
AACTACTATCGATTTATAGAAAATATCTTCTATAGAACGGAAATATACGATTATTTTACGACTTCCGTACAGTTCGGATATATTTCTTTCGTTAAATGAATTTTGCTGAAAAGGATGCTGCGAGAGCCGATGAGAGAGGCGGCTTTGATTTTCATTTTGTCCGTTCCGGTTCGGACGGTTTCGCCGTAAACGGGAAAAATGCCGGCGCTATGCCTGGCCGGATGCTTAAAAACAAACCGAAACCTTTGGCAGTTATAATAGAAAACGTATCTTTGCTATATGCTAAGAATCGTATCACATATCGAGCAATTGCTGTGGGTGCACGACTGCGTGATTATCCCCGGTATCGGCGGGTTCGTTTTCGAATACCGGGCAGCCGGTATCGGCGAACAGTCCGGGTTGTTCGTTCCTCCGCAGAAGGAGGCGCTTTTCAATCCCACCCTTTGCCATAACGACGGCTTACTGGCCGAATCGTATATGAAAACGTATGGCGTGGAATATGCGCAAGCTTTGGAAAAAATAGAAGACGACATCCGGGAATTGAAGGAAACGTTGGCGGCGCAAGGGAGTGTTTCGCTGGGAATTACCGGCCGTTTGCGGACGGGTGAAGAAGGAACTATCGTTTTCGAGCATTCCGATGCGTTGCCTTTCGACCTGGTCTCGTACGGATTGGGCGAGTTCCGGATGCCTACGCTCGCTACGTTGATGCAAGAGCAGGAAGTTCGTCAGGAAAAGAAAGAGGCCGCACGAAAGAAGGATACGATTTACATTCCGGTAAGTGTGCGGTTCCTCCGTACGGCGGTAGCTTCCGCTGCTGCGGTAGCACTCTTCTTTTTGGTATCCACCCCGGTGAAAGACGTAGATACCGGAGCCTACACGGCGAGCTTTATTCCTGCGGAAGTGGTACTGACCAAAGAGGCCCCGGCGGCGGAAAATGTGTCGGCTCCGGCGGCGACAGTGGCCGTGTTGCCCGAAACGAAACCCGAAGAAAATGTAGCACAGGCACCGGTTCCGGCGGTGAAGGCCGTTTCCGCTCCGGCCACGAAAAAAGTAAAATACTACCATGTGGTAATCGGGAGTTTCCCGAGCCGCCCGAAAGCCGACCAGTTCTTCGACCGGGTGAATAAAAGCCGGTATACTACGGCCGGCATTGTGGAGCGTAACGGGAAAGTACGCGTGTATGCAGCCCGGTTTACCGGCAGGGAAGAAGCCGAAAACTATATGAACCGCTTGCGAAACGGCGAATATAAAGATGCGTGGCTCTTTATCTCCCGCTGAAACGATAGCGAAAATAAATGCAACAAAATAGAGAGGGAGGTCACATAGACCTCCCTTTTTTCGACTATCCATTCTTAAACAGAAAGAAAATGAAAAAGAGTTTATTGTCCGTGGCTTTATGCGGCCTTTGCCTGACGGCCGGAGCCATAGAGCCGGTCAAGTTGAATGTGCCCGATACGCAACGCGGGCTTCCGGTGATGCAAGCCCTGGATAAACGGCAATCCACCCGCGAGTTCGCCGATAAAATGCTGAGCCTGCAAGACTTGTCGGACCTGGTATGGGCGGCCAACGGCATCAACCGGCCGGAATCGGGAAAGCGTACCGCTCCCTCGGCCATGAACCGGCAAGACGTGAAAGTATACGTTTGTACCGCCGAAGGTTCCTGGCTGTATAACCCTAAGGCCGGAACGCTCGACCCGGTTTCGGCTGGCGACGTTCGTCCGGCCCCCGCACCCGTATGCCTGGTGCTGGTAACCGATGCGAACGAAACCTGGTCGGCGCTGGATGCCGGCATCGTATCGCAGAATATATCCCTGTTCTGTTCCGGCGCCGGACTGGCTACCTATCCGCGTGCCACGATGGAACGCGAAACGCTGGCGAAAGCCCTGAAATTGGCCGGTACGCAAACACTGATGCTTTGCCATCCGGTAGGTTATTTCAAGTAGTAGCGGCATACCTTTATTATATAGACGGGGTACGGCGCAAAAGCAACGATTCCCCGCCCCCGGGAAATAAATCCGTTGCCTTTGCGCCGTACTTGGTTTGAAGCTACTGCGGAACCCGGGTAGCTATTCGCTTTTTCGTATTTTTCTCCTCCCTTGGCGGAAGAGCTTTCGTTTAACGGTTCCTCCCGTTTCGTTTAAAAAGCGAACTTCAGATTTTCCGGCTCCGTATGCGAAGCCTGCATCAACGCCTCGAACCGCTGTACGATTTCCGGATGCTCGGCTGCCACGTCGTGCTCTTCCCGCAGGTCGTTCTCCAGGTCGAATAATTGCATCGTGCTATTTCCCTGCCGGATATTTTCGATGATCCCTTTCCATTTACCCATCCGGATCGCTTTTAAACCGATTCGCGGGTCGGGATATTCCCAGTACAGGTATTCGTGTTGCCGTTGCCGGGCCGTATCGCCGGTAAGGGTAGGATAGAAGCTAATGCCGTCGGTAGGCGGGCAATCCGTTCCGGCGATGTCGGCCAGGGTAGGCATCACATCCTGGAAGCAACAGATATGGTCGGTACGGCTGCCCGGTTGTATCCGGCCCGGCCACGAAACGATAGCCGGAATCCGGATACCCCCCTCGTGCATAAAGCATTTGCCCCAGCCGTATTCCGACTTGAACAAGCCCCCGCTGTTGAACCAGGGCGAGTCGCTTCCGCCGTTAAACGTAGGCCCGTTATCGGACGTGAACACAATCAGCGTATTCTCGTAAATACCTTCCGCTTTCAGCTTGTCGATAAGCTTACCCACCTGCTCGTCGAAGTAGCTTATCATCGCTGCGTAAGTGGCATGCGGATAGCGGCAAGGCTGGTACCCCTTGTCGCCCGTGTAAGGCGCCTCGTCGCCGAACTTCGCCACGTAATACTTCACCCAACGTTCGGGCGCCTGCAACGACACATGCGGCAGCGGGGTAGTCCAGAGCAGGAAAAACGGGTTCGAGCGGTTATTTTCCACGAACCGGAGCAATTCGTCGAATATCAGGTCGTTGGCGTACTGTTTCTGGGTAAGCGGAGCGTAATTCTTTTCGTCCCTCGGATCGGCGTCTTTCGCCAGGCGGAACAGATGCGGATCGATTACTTGGTTTTCCAGGTACACCCGCTCGTCGTTTTTCCACAGAAAAGCCGGGTAGTACGTATGCGCCTGCCGCTGGCAGTTATACCCGTAAAACTCGTCGATGCCCTGTTTCGAAGGTGTCCCTTCCGAGCCCGGGTATCCCAATCCCCATTTGCCGAAACAGCCGGTTCTGTAACCCGCCTGTTGCATCATCCGGCCGATGGTCATCGTACCGGCCTTAAGCGGATATTGCCCTTCCAGTTCCGGGTGTACGAACATCGAATCGTGCGAGGCCACGGCGCCACGCTCCGCCATTTCGTCGTTGGCGCGTATCTGTGCATGGCCGGAGTGCATCCCCGTCATCAACACGCAACGGGCCGGAGCCGAAACCGGCGAGCCGGTGTAATGTCGGGTAAAAAGCATTCCGTTTTCCCGTAACCGGTCGATGTGGGGCGTTTCTATTTTTTCCTGCCCGTAGCAAGCGAGGTCGCCGTAGCCCAGGTCGTCCATCAATATGTAAATCACGTTCGGTTTTTGCATTTGTTTCTGCTGGCAGGCAGATAACGATAGCAGGGCGGCGGCTCCTGCCGCTGCCTGATAAATAGGATGTATCATAAAAGAGCTTGTTTTAATGATGATTCGTCTATTCGCTTTTCAGTGCCGGTCCGAAGCCGTAACCTTGTTGTTCGAACCAGCCTTTCTTTTGTTGCACGTCCCGGTAAAACGCATCGAAATCTCTCAGCGGGCCCGTGTGCCACATTTGTTCGGAGAGAGCCAGTATGCGCGGGAACAACCGGCCGTCGAGCATGTCTTCCGTTACCCCGTAATCGCACCAAAGGGAGCAACCCATACCCAGCAGGCACGGCGTATCGGCCGGCAGGTACGACGGATTGCGGAGGTAAACGTCGCGGAGGTCGAACGTCCGGTTTTCTTCGTACCCTTTCCACGGGTGAAGCGGAAAATTGAGATACGTATAATAATTCGTATTGCAGATAACCGGCAGATTTCTTTTCTGCGCCTCTTTCAGTGCCCGGTCGCCCGCTCCCCGCCAGTTCCACCACTGGATAACCACATTGTCGGGTAACGGATAATCGCCGTGCCGTACCACATCGCCCCAGAAAACGGCTTTCCGCCCTTTCCCTTTCAGGTAACCGGCCATTTCGGCCGTGAACCAGGATTGCAAATCCTCGCTGTCCGATAGATTTTTTTCGTGTACCGCCTGTTGGCAATCCGGGCATTTATCCCATTTATCCTTGGGCGCTTCGTCACCCCCCAAGTGGATGTAAGGCGACGGAAAAAGCGCGCATACTTCGTCGATTACCTGTTTCAGGAAAGCGACGGTGGCCGGTTTACCCGCACAGAAAATCGTAGAAGTAAACCCCGTTTCGGGTACAACCACCGGGTCTTGGAAACAGCTTAGCTCCGGATAAGCCGACAACGCCGCTTCGGCGTGTCCCGGCATGTCGATTTCCGGGATAACGGTAATGCAGCGGTCGGCCGCGTACCGTACGATTTCGCGGATTTCGTTTTGCGTATAAAACCCTTGCTGTTCCGCTCCTTTCGCTACGAACGCCCCTTTGGCCGTAAGCTCCGGGTACCGTTTTATTTCGATACGCCAGCCCAAGCCGTCGGTCAGATGCCAGTGAAAATAATTCATCTTGAGCATGGCCAGCATGTCGATGAACTTTTTAATCGTAGCCACCTGTTGGTATTGGCGTCCCGAGTCGAGCATCCCGGCCCGGAAACCCAGTCGCGGCCGGTCGGTGATTTCCACACAGGGAAAATCAGCGAGGCCGCCGGTATATACCGCCAGTTGCCGGAGAGTTTGCACGGCATAAAGAAAGCCCTCTTTCCCGGATGCCCGCACTTCTATACCGTCGGGCTGTATCCGGAGTCCGTATGCTTCGGGAAGCACTGTCCGGTCGTGGATAAAACGGATTTGCGCCTGCGTTGCCGAGCGGCTTTTTTGCATGGCCGCCGGAGGCAGCACCTCTTTTTTCAACAAGGTGAGATAAAAAGCCGATGTATCCGGTGCGGACACGGTTACGGTTTTACCGGTGCGGAACACCTGTTCGTTTACCTGCATGGCCTGGGGCGACGGAAAGAGAATTTGCGCCGGAGAAAAGAACGCGCAGAGAAGAAAAAACAATATATAGGTGTATTTCATAGAATCTGTGAATTTAAGAAAATGAAAAAAGGCACGGCGAAAAGTCCGTCCGGGAATGG
>DBGBSM010000349.1:0-1831 GCA_048468815.1 Parabacteroides sp. | reverse complement strand
ACATGATACTGGAGCAAATCGAGGGGAAAGCGTTTCCCCAGGCTACGTGCGACCGGATTGTGGGGGAGGCTAAGTTTATGCGGGCGTATGCGTATTTTACGTTGGTGCAGTTGTACGGCGGCGTGCCGCTGCGTATTTATGAGCTATTAAAAATGCATAGTTCATCACGTCCGCTAACTCTTCTTTTATTTTATCCGGATTTACTTCTTCTGCTTCTTTCCAAAGAAACGCCTCGTTTAGCTCGGCAGCTTCTATGGAAAGTGCCAGTGCCAAATCCTTTCCATTATGGAATTGGGTCCAATCTCGTTCTTCCGAGAACCGGACTATTTGTTCCATAATGTCTTTTATTTCCGATTGATTGTTTGTCATATATTGTTGTTGCTCCTTATCAATTCTTTTACATTCACTTCTAAAACAGTAGCTATTTGAAAAAGTACTTGCAGGCTTGGTTGTTTTCGATTGCAGGCGTAAGCATTCACTATACAAAAACTTTTTCCGAGTTTTTGGGCTAACCAAGTTTGTTTTATTCCTTTTTCTTCCAATACTTCTTTTATCCTGTTCATATGCATAGTGTCGGTCGGTTAGATGATTGTGCGAATGTATAAAATAATTCGCTATAAAAAGATAAAATACTCCCATATATTTCTTTTAAGAAGCAATCAGGTGTGGTTTTACGAGTAGGATAAGGGATGCACTTTATTTTCCTTAATATATGTGAGTAGGTAATCCTGACGGAGAAATGAAAGATCGTGACTTCCGTTCGGGTAGGTTCGGTAACTCCTTATCAATAAGAATGAAGAAGTATCTATAAAATCTTTTCCAACTTTCTTCGAAAAAAACGCCCTCTCCTTTAAACGAAATCGCCTTACCCTTCCTCCTTTATTATAGAAACCCTACCCGGATGGAAGAAAAAAGTAAAATAGACTTGTTAGCCGAAGAGCTGGCCCGTGATGCCGCTCCGGAAACGGAGCGCGCCCTGGAAGCCTGGGAAGCGCAGCATCCCGATAACCGGAAACTGCGCCGGGCGTTGCACCGCATCCGCATGCCGCAACAGGTAAGCGCCTATGCCGGCCGGATGCGCGAGCCCGTGTTGGCGGAAATCAACCGGCGTATCGACCGGGCCGTAACCCGCCGGTACTGGTTGCGGGTGGTCGGTGCGGCCGCATCCGTGCTGCTGTTGCTGGGCGTTACCGGTTTCCTGGCTTACCGGTCGGGATACCGGCATGTCAATTCGCAGCTCGTGCGGATAGAGAATCCGTTAGGTACCCGCACGGCGATACGATTGCCCGATGGGAGCCGGGCGATGCTGAATGCAGGCACCGTGCTTTCGTACCCGAGCGCTTTTACCGGCACCCAACGGAACGTAACGGTGACGGGCGAAGCCTTTTTCGAGGTGCGGCCCGATAAACGGCAGCCTTTTGTGGTGGGGGCCGGCGACATCCGGGTGCGGGTGTTCGGTACGAAGTTCAACGTAAAAGCCTACGACGAGGAAGAAGCCATCGAAGTGACGCTCGAAGAAGGAAGCGTAGGCGCCGCCTTGCCCGGAGCCCGTTCGTTCGTGAAGATCAAGCCGGGCGAGCAACTCACGTTCCACCGGTTGCATGGCACCTTTAGCCGGCATCAGGTGAACCCGGCGTATTATACGGCGTGGCGCGAAGGAAAATTCTATTTCGATGCCGTGCCGCTCGAAGAAATAGCCCGGCGGCTGGAAAGGCATTTCAACGTGCATATCGCTATCGCTTCGGAAAAGTTGAAGCGGACGGCGTTTACCGGCGATTTCGTGCGGCAGGAAAACATCGAACAAATCTTACGGGTGATGACGGCCGACCGG
>DBGBSM010000348.1:0-2020 GCA_048468815.1 Parabacteroides sp. | reverse complement strand
TTCCGGGAAGCGGCTGAAAACATATTGGCACTCCAGGCTGGCCGGGAAAGTAATCCTTCAGAAAGTATAGAGTCATTTTTCCGCGAATCTTTCGGATACTTTGAAAAAGAAAAAGACGAAGCAAAAAAAGGAACTGCCTTTTTTACCGATGCGGAAATGGAACTCAAAGAACAGATTAAAGAAGCAAATGCCCAGCGTTTTCTTTACCGGCGCGTCGAATCGACAGCTATCGAAAACGGAACGGCAAAGAATAACAGCCTGCGCAGCATGGAAACCGTAGTTCCCTGTACTTTGCAAGGCTGTATTAACGGTTTGAACGATGCTTTGGAAAAACTCATTTGCAGTGCAGCCGGATATATCAAAGGGATAGGACAAAGCCGGAACAGGGGCTTCGGGCGTTGTAACATACGTATAACGGAAATCCGGAAGGAGGAACAGTCATGAAAAGAATTACCTTTCATTGCGTGCTCGAATCGGACGTGATTATCACGCAAAAAGCAGCAACCGTAGGAAATCAAGACACATTGGATTTTATTCCGGGAAGCAATTTTTACGGAATGGCAGCCAACCGGCTTTATAATGAAACCGAGCTTAGTAAAGAAGATCTTTTTACTTTACTGCATAGCGGAAAACTCCGTTTCGGCGATGCTCATCCGGCTAAAAACGGAAAACGTTCCCTGCGCATACCGGCCGATATGTTGTATGAGAAATCCGAAGGCAAAGAAAAGGGAATCTACTTATACCATGCTTTAGCCGGAATAAAAAACAACATAAAAAAAGAAAAGCAACTCAAACAATGCCGTTCCGGTTTTTATTTGCTCGAAAGAGAATCGGGGTATCCGGTAGAAGTAGAAAAGAACTTTGCTCTTAAATCGGCGTACGACCATAATGCACGGCGTTCTAAGGACGAACAGATGTTCGGATACCGATCTATAAGCAAAGGCACGGAATTTCTTTTTTATCTCACTTACGATGAAAACCGGATTACCGAAGAACAAATCGATTTAGTGGTGCGGGCGCTGGAAGGCAGACAACGGGTAGGCTATTCGCGTTCGGCTCAATATGGCTTAGTAAAAATCAAAAAAGACGAAAGTGTACCGGTAAATGTAGAAAAAACAACAGTATCCGATAAACAAGAGGTGATTATCTATGCTGACGGTCGACTGATTTTTTTCGATCAATACCAACTTCCTACCTGTACACCTACAGCACTCGACTTCGGATTCGACCAATCCGGCGACCGGATTCTTTGGGAAAAGTCTCAAATCCGTACTTTTCAATATACTCCCTGGAACTTCGCCCGCCAGGCACGCGATGCCGACCGTTACGGAATAGAAAAAGGGAGTGTAATCGTTATCCGGTTAGACGAGAAGCAATCCACGCGTTCGATTGAAACTTGTGTCGGCTTATACCGTACCGAGGGATTCGGAGATATTTTAATCAATCCCCCTTTTCTGGAAGCCGATAAAGAAGGTAACGGTACTTGCCGTCTACAAGGAAGCGACAGGCTGCCATATAAAGAAATAAGCGGAACGGAAAAGTTGAAAGATGCAACCGAACCGCTGTTAAAGTATTTATATAGCCGGGCAAAAGCAGAAGCAGCTCAAAGCAAAATCTATACAGAAGTAAACGATTTTATAAAAAACAACCGCGACAAATTTACCGGTAAAGAAGAAGAGCGATTCGCCGCCCAATGGGGAGCTATCCGGAATATTGCATTTAAGTGTTCTTCGGTAGAAGAATTACAGGAAAAACTTTTTTCTGATGCCAATGCTTACCTTACTTCCGGCATAGCCGCAACCAAATGGAAAATCGACCGGCGTTCGGAGGAATTAAAAACATTTATAGAAAAATTCAAAGAAGAAGAAAATGTAAATGTGCTGTCGGCCGTTGTGAACCTGGCATCCGAAATGGCCAAAGTATGCAGTAAGAAAAATAAAACACAAAAGGAGGAAAAGCATGGAAAACGATAATATTCTCCTCGCCGATACACGTACCTTGTATGCTTACCGGTATTTGG